>CASECL010000164.1 GCA_949286445.1 uncultured bacterium
AGTCCAGATCGGATCTGTTTCCGGAGACGGGTTCCCGTAAATTCCTCCGGGGCCGGTAACTTCGGTAAACTGATTGCGGCGTATTACCTTCCAGTTTTTGCCGTCATATTCCGCCAGTGCGCCGGATTCAATATCAAATTTGCTTAATGCCTCCCTGGAAGATTCTCCGTTATTGGCGTATATCAGCACCCCCTGACCGGAATACAAACCTTTTCCGTGAGCTCCGGGCAGCAGCGGATTGCTTTGGCTGTAATTCAGTTTCTTTTCCTTTTGCAGCACATTTCCGTCCACAAAAAGGGTTTTGGTTTTCAGTGAATTCATGTCCACTTCATAAAAGCCCTCTTCCATGGTTCCCAGATAAACTTTGTTTGCCGGATCGGTGAGATGCCGGGCAACCCCGGTATGCCGGCCGGGAACATCTTTCGGGGACAACACCCTCACTTTGCCTGCGTCGTCAATCAGATACGGCCCGATGAAAAGCTGTCCGGTTTCCTGATGTATCATCCGGTTTGCCGGAGTACCGCCCACGCTTTCCGGACGCACAGTCATTTTCAGATCGGGAGAAATCTCATACAGTTTATCGCTGGAGCCGAAAGGCAGGTGAGGTCCGTAGGTAATCACCCAGAGTTTCCCCCCCCAGGGAACGACCGCGCCGGTGCCGCATTCGCCTTCGTTGTTGTAATATGCCAATTCCGGATAAACGCCGGATATGCACAGCTTTTTTTCCGCCGCAGTCATAACTGCCGGAAGCATCAGTACTGCCGCCATGAACAGTAATTTTTTCATCTGCATAGGATATTTTCCTTTTACTTATATCAATTTATTTTAATTACTCATTTGCATTCATATTTTCATTTCTTGTCTTTTTGCCGACGGGATAATTTTACGCATCCGTTTCCCGTAATTTTCCCATGAAATATATAAAGTTACACCATAAATATATATTTTGCAAATCCAGTATAACTAAAACTTTATTAAAATACAAGTTGTTTTATTGTTGATTTCAAGATATTAAATTATGTTGGTAGCGTGTATTTTTTTTGTCTGCCGGGGTCGAATACCGTCATCCGGCATAAAATGAACAGAAATTTCTGCCCCGGGGCGGGGGAAAGCCCGGTTACGGAGCCGAAATTTGCCTGTGCTTTCTGCTTGGCTGACTTGCGAAGTATGACAGTTTGTGAAGTTGCACAACTTATATACAGAACCGGACTATCTCAGCATAAGGCCGAATGAAAATTTATTTTCCGGCGCAGTGAGAGCCTGAGTTTAAAACGGAAACCACAAGTTTAAAAAAAACAATACCGGTCAAAAAAACAACGCCTGATTTCAAGGATTTTTTCATTTTTATTTTCTCTAATATAATCTGTCCTGACTGATATATACAAATAATATTTCTTTCAAAATACCGCAAAGGAAGATAACTTAATCCCAAAAACTTAAATCCGGCTGTGTGCCGTTAATCAATGTCTTTATTGATTTTCCCGGAATGCACTGGAGCGCAGATATGCTATCAATTCATTCCATTCTGCTTCATCTTTTTTGTATTCATCACGAATGCGGTACTTGTCATCACAATACCGTTCTTTTATCGCCTGAAGCAGGCGGAAGGCTGTTGACGGAGCAAGTTTCACGCCTTTCAAACTTCCGCGGTATTGCCGGACTAAAGGCAGATATGAGCCGATAAAATCCCATTTCCCGGGGTTTTTATCCAGCAAATCCAGGTGTTTGCAATGCCAGTCAACAATCTTGATACTTTTCACTGGATTGATGGAAAATGCTTTTTCCAGATAAGAAAAATTTTTCCGGTCCCGGGTGGACAGCAGTCCCAGCAAAACCACAGCCCCGTAGTCATCTTTATTTTTCTCAAGAGCTTTTAATGCCGTATCTTCTGCCGGTTTGTAACGCTTGACGCATAACAGTGCAAGCGCATATTTGGCTGTATCCTGGGATACTTGAGATGAATTTCCGCACAACCGGGGCAAATTGGCATAAACAGCCCCCCATTCCCGGGTAAAATGCCAGTCGGCAACTTCACCATCTTTGCTGAGCGGCTGATCCATTGCTTTATCCAACTGATCCATGCTTCGGCACACCCGATCAATCTGTTCTGCCGCCGGTTCCGGTGTTACCAGCTTCGGTGCAGGCCGGAAATATCTGCCTGAATAGGTCAGTACAGAGATGGCCTCAGCCGGTGCAAGACGTCTTTGCGGCTCAATAAAAACAGTTCTGGTCAACGTTTTTTTCTCATTAGCTCCGGAAATTTGAATATTTCCATTTTCAGCATAAAGCGTACCGCAGCAGAGAGATAAAATCGCCGCAGTCATGAAAGGTGTTGTTTTCATTTGCAGTGTTTCCTGTTTTTATTTATCTTTTATTCACAAAATTATGCCTGAATTATATTCCGACGATGTCATTTAAAAAAATCTGATATTTGCCAACCCGATATCCACGGATATATGTTACCGGTATAACGTGACACAATAACACATATCGGCAATAAAAATATTTCTTCTGCCCCGGAAATAATATCCCGTTTTTTCCCCGCTGAGATTAAGTAGATTATTTGGAATAATGAAAATCATAATAAAATTATATATGATCAAGATATTTTTCTCTATTTCTTAATTTTTGAAATGTTAATTATTTTTGTAAATATTTCAGATTGACAATCCGCATTATCAAACCACATGGTATCACCTGGGCGGCCCCATTTTATCGAAATGTTATTTATCTGGAAGCTCTTGGAATAAGCACTCCTTAATATGATTGGATTGGCAAAGATTTGCCCGGAGTTATCCGGAAAGAATGTTGGCACTATCTGGGATAACGCGACAGATGTCCTTCCCAGAATGCCGCCAAATGAATGCTTGAAATCTTGTACAGATACTCCTTCTGTAACTGCAATACCGCCTTGGTCATCTATTGTATATTTGACAGTGTAATGGAGTTCGGTGGAATATACCTTTCCTGCTGACTCCCAATCAAAATGTTTTTCCCAGCCCAAACCATAATGCTCTATCCTGGATTCCAGCCGTGTCCTGACAGAAGGTGTAATTATCAACTCTTTTGTCAAATCCATGGTATTCACCGCTACATTAAAGTCAGTAACAATACGGTAAGAGGTTATTATGGTTTCTCCGGCGGGGGTTATTTTTATTTTGGAGGATATTGGTGTTATCTCTGTGGCTGAATACGGTGTTTCATCTGAGTTTGTTTTGCACTTCAGATACCAGGTTTCTCCTTTCCTGGAATCAGATACTGCTGTTGTGCCATGATTTTCAGCAGCAGATTTGTTCCAGCCTTTAGAATGGTTGCCGAAAGCAGTATTCCGGGAATAATTTATTCGTTCAACAGCATCTTCCTGTCCATACAGTATGGGGGTAAACAAAAATAATATAATAAAAACAATATATTTTACAATAAAATACTGGATTTTTTTTCGTTCTATAATGGACATTCTGCCCCTCCTGTAAATATAACATGGATAAGATTAATTTGCTGTCATATTATTTATTTCAATCATGTGTCAACTTGCTTTGACACGCGATACAGGGAACCTTTTTCTTATTGCCTTTTGCGTTATTTACTCAGTTTTCTTATGACAAAAATAATTCCCCATATAAAGTTGCATTTAATAATGCCTTTGCCGATGTGCTATGCCCCATATTAGACTTGGCAACAGTATTTAGAGTATGTAGCTGTACTAAAAAAATATCTACTTTTTATCAATATATTTTCTATGATTTTGCAAAATAATATTGGTCATTGTATAAAGCCAATAGACATAAAAATAATCATAAAAAATACAGTTAAGAATAACCATAATTTCAGAATGAAAACTTTTCCGCTGTAATCGAAAAATTTTTTTGCAAAATATGGAGAAATACTTAAAAATAAATCATGATTTTTTTTTAGAATATTTTTTGCGTTTTCAGCATTGAAAGACGGCAATTGTTTTGCTGAAATGATATATTTTTCCGCATCAGTCAAAAAATATTTTATTTTTATAAAATTTGATAAATCAATATCTGTATTTTTTTGTATTATATGAAATACAGCTCTTCTTTTTATACAATAGTATATCAGGAAAATAGATAAAATAATGCCTAATATAAGCATAGACAAAGAGTATCTTAAAGGGAGAAATAATGGAATTAAAAAAGAAGAAACAATCAGCTTTTTCATAAAAAGATATCTTCATAACGGTTTTATTCTTTTATAGTATATTTTATATGTATTTCTAAATTATTAACTATCTGTTGAATTACATCAACAGAAACAATTGCAGTACCAGATATTGGCTGTAATCCGGCACCATACCCTACATCATAAGTAAGTAGTCCTTTAGTTGGATTGTAAGATAGCAAAAGAAAGTATCCGGTAGGCGTATTTCTGAAACAGAAAGTTCCGCCAGCCGAAATATCAAAACCATATTTTGATATAATGCGCCTCTCCCCTAGGTTGGACAACTTTTATTAAAAGATTGGTGTAAAGACCCTTGTTTTACTATATCCCACTGTTTGCCGA
>CASECL010000165.1 GCA_949286445.1 uncultured bacterium
CTTATGACACCGGCCGGCTTTTAATTTCTCCGCCGGAAGAGCGTCTGATCCGGGTTTTGCGCGGTGGTGGCGGCCGGTGAGAGAAGATTTTAATATCCGGCACTGAAATAAATCGCGGAGGTATTTCAGCCCAAAGTACTTAAATAAGTTACCTGAAGTAAAATACGCACCGGCCCTGCTTACCCTTAATTATCTTTCATTATTTCCATTGCAGAAATATTCATCCCAAGCCGTCTGTATCCTCCGGATATTTTCTTCAGTCCCGGGAAAAATGATTGCAAATCCGTCTTCTGTAATATTGTCTGAGAAAGACAGCAGCAAAGTGCAACTTCTATCCTTTTTCCAGGAAGATGGCAAAAAAAAGCGCGGCTATTGAAACCGCGCGGAGGACTTCCCGCGGGAAGTCGCCTGCAGAAAGTTCTTTACCAGAACTTGTAGAGTTACTTAAATAATAACGCCGATTGAGAAAAAATCAAATCATAATATGGGAAAAAATTAAAAAAAATCGTTTTTTTCTTTATTTTGAAGATAAATTCTACAAAAAACCTTCCATAAGCATCTTAAAAACACATAAGAACTTGATTTTTCGTTTAAACAGTTATAAATTCATTACGGCATGATTTTTTATAATTCATTTAAAGCTTTATTATGTAATGAAAGGGGATGGGAAAAATGCCGTTGAGAACATTGGGGCTTGATCTGGGGATAACGTCGATAGGGTGGGCCTTGATCAGTGAATACGCCCATGAGACTGAACTGGAAGCCTGGGGAAGCCGGATTTTTGAAGCCGGCATGGATGATGATATCGAAAAAGGCCAGGGTACTTCCCGCTGTGCGGAACGGAGGTTGAAACGCGCCCTGCGCATCCAGTACCGCCGCCGCCGGAACCGGCGGGAGAAATTGACCGGAATACTTCAGGCACACCACCTGCTGCCGGAAAAACTCACTCCGGAGTTTTTCATTTCCATAGACAATCGCCTGCTGATGCTGTTTCCGCCGGACCAGCGTCGGCAGA
Source organism: uncultured bacterium (assembly GCA_949286445.1). Classification (GTDB taxonomy): domain Bacteria; phylum Verrucomicrobiota; class Lentisphaeria; order Victivallales; family Victivallaceae; genus CASECL01. The sequence goes on from CASECL010000165.1 coordinate 1,016, forward strand.
CGGCACATGTTCTGCCCTATCTCTACCGGAAAAAGGCTCTTGATAGCAAACTTGAACCGGAAGAACTCGGCCGGGCAATCTATCATCTGGCTCAGCGGCGGGGATACAAGAGCAACCGGAAACAGGATTTGAAGGATGAAGAAAATTCCGGTGTGGTAAAGGCCGGGATCGCCAAACTGCAGGAAGAAATGCAGAAGGCCGGAGCAAGAACGCTGGGCGAATATTTCTGCACCATCGATCCGGAGGAAAGCCGCATCCGCACGCGTTACACTGACCGGAGCATGTATGAGGATGAATTCCGTAAAATTTGTGCGGCACAGCGTGATTTGATTGATGAAGAACTGGAAAAAGAGCTGTTCAATGCCATATTCTTTCAGCGCAAACTAAAATCCTGCAAAAATCTGATCGGAGAATGCCGGGTGGAAGCAGGAGAAAAACGCTGTTCATTTGCCCGTGAAGAAGCCCAGCTTTTCCGGATTTACTCCACCGTCAACCACCTCCGGGTAGCAAATAAGACCAACACCAGATCGCTGACCCCGGAGGAACGGAAAAAAGTTATTGAAATACTTAACAGTTACTCATCGCAGCTTAACCGCAAGGGAAGAATAACACTTGCCAAACTGGGCAAAGCCCTGCCCTTGGGCAAAGGGGAGAAATTCACTCTTTCTGATGAAGAAAAAGAGATTTGCGGCAATGAGCTTCACGCCATTCTGTACCGGGTATTCGGCGACCGGGCGGCAGAACTCACGGACAAGGAACGGGAGGCGTTTTTCCAGGATATCAACTCCATTGAAAACGATCAGGTGTTGCGGAAACGTCTCGCAGGACACTGGAAACTTGATGCGGAACAGGTGGCGGAAGCAGTAAATACGGTTTTACCGGATGATTACTGTGCCTTTTCGCTGAAAGCACTGCGCAGATTGCTTCCGGATCTGGAGGAGGGCATACCGCTGAACACTGTTCTTCTGCACCTTTACCCGGAGCAATACCACCACCGCAATACTCCGCTTGATTTGCTGCCTCAAGTTGACAGCTGCGGTCTGGATCTGCGCAACCCGGTGGTGCACCGGACACTGACCGAACTTCGCCGGGTGGTGAATGCGATCATCAAGCGTTACGGCAAACCGGACATGATTCATATTGAACTTGCCCGGGATTTGAAGAACTCCAACGCCGAGCGCAAAAAAATCACGGAAAACAACCGGAAACGGGAAAAAGAACGCGCCGCCATTGCCGCAAGAATAGTTCAGGAAGCCGGTATACAGAAGCCGTCTAACACAGATATATTGAAAGTCATGCTGGCAGATGAGTGCGACTTCTGCTGCCCCTACACCGGGAAACACTTTGGCATGAAAGAGTTACTGTATGGCAAAGACATTCATATTGAACACATCATACCCTACTCCAGATGTTTTGATGACTCCTTTGCCAATAAAACGCTGTGCGATGCCTCCGCCAATTCCAACAAAAAAGGCAACTCCACTCCTTACGAAGCCTTTTCCGGGGCGGAATATGAGGAAATTTTACAGCGGGTGAAACATTTCAAGGGTGATTTTGCCGAAGCCAAACTGGACCGTTTTCTGATGAAAGAGGTCAAAACCGATGATTTTCTGGCGCGCAACCTCAATGATACCCGTTACGCCAGCAAACTGGCAGTTCAATATCTTTCTCTGCTCTACGGGGGAATTGTGGATGCTTCAGGCAAACGGCGGATCCAGGCCTCCTCCGGCAGCTGTACCGCCATGGTGCGCCGGATCTGGGGCGGAAATTACCTGCTGGGAGAGGGAGAAAAAGTCCGTACCGATCACCGTCATCACGCCATTGACGCGCTGACCATAGCATTGACCACACCGGAGATTGTAAAGCGCGCCGCCAATACTTCCGCAGAAGAAAGGAAAAAACTCCGGGATGAAAAACGTCCGCTGCTGGGGGATTTCATTTACTCCCGGGCACGGGAAATGCTGGATCAGGCAGCGGTGTCGCACCATGTGAAAAATAAAATCCGGGGTGCATTTCACAAGGAAACAATTTACAGCCAAGATTACGGCAATACGGAACGGCATGTCCGGACGGCTTTATCCGCTCTTACTGCTAAAGATTTGCCCCGGATTGTGGACAAAAAAGTCCGCCGCCTGATACTGGATAAACTGGGAGTGACAGAAGAAGAGATGAATACGGTGAAAGATCCGGCACTGCGGATTTTCAAGGAGGAAGCCAATCTGCCCTGGCTGACGGACAAAAACGGCAATCCGGTAAATCAGATCCGCTGTGTCCGGGTGAAGCAGAGCGTTGCCACCAGAACCATCGGCGAGGGCGACCGGAAACGTGAAGTGGCAAACGGAGCCAACCATCTTCTGGCCATTTTTGCCGAACTGGATGAAAACGGACAGGAAAAAGGCTGGACGGGAGAAGTGGTCACCCTGCTGGATGCCAGATTGAGACTGCGGCGCGGCGAACCTTTGTTTGCCAAAGAGCGTCCGGGGATGAAATTCAAATTCACTTTGAAAAAAGGCGATATTGTCTCCTGGATGAAAGACGGCAAAGAACAGTTGTGCGTGATCCGGGGAATCAGCCTCAGAGAAATTACCTGCGTTCCGATAAATGCGGCAGGATGTAAAGATGATTTAAAGAAAGCCAAACAATGGTTTCGCCCAAGTCCAACTGCAGCCTTTAAAGGCGGAATGAAAAAATACCAGATGAATATTTTCGGGGAATTGCGCCGGGCCAATGACTGACCGTATTATAGAAATATCGGATACCGCCGCCCGTCTTTCGCTGTATAATAAATTGATGCGGATAAATTTGCCGGACGGAAGAGAAGTAACTGTACCGGCGGCGGAAATTCAGTGCCTGATACTGGCCAATCCGGCAGTAACCATCTCAGGGGCATTGCTTTCGGCACTGGCAAACGCCGGGTGCATGGTATTAATTTCCGGTCCGGACCGGCTTCCCTGTGCCATGCAGCTGCCTTTAATCGGCAACTATGTGCAGACAGAACGCTTCCGGGCGCAGGCAAACGCTACCAGACCATTGCTGAAGCGGCTGTGGCAGACGGTGGTAAAGGAAAAGATACGGCGGCAATGCGAACTTCTGGAAGAATTGAAAAACGATGATTTCGGTTTGCGCCGGTTGATTGATAAAGTCAACTCCGGAGACACGGAAAATATCGAAGGCCGGGCGGCAAGAATTTACTGGGAGCATATTTTCAACCGGAAATTTCTGCGGGATCGTAGTTTACCGGACAATAACCTGCTGCTCAACTACGGTTATGCCGTTCTGCGTGCCATGACGGCGAGAGCCTGCTGCGGAGCGGGTCTGCACCCTACGCTGGGGATAAACCATCACAACCGGTATGATCCTTTCTGCCTGGCAGATGATTTGATGGAGCCGTTCCGCCCGGTGGTGGACAGAAAAGTTTTCCAGCTCAATCCGGATAATGATCCAATAACGGAGCTGACCCGGGAATACCGGGAAAAACTGCTGGAAATCTTACTGGAAAAAATTCCCACCTCAAAAGGAAGCTGGCAACTCTCTGATCTGCTGAAAACAGCGGCGGGAGAGGTGGCGGATTCGTTTGTAAGTGGAGAAATGAAACTCAAGTACTATTAAACGACTTTCTATCCGGCAAAAACGTTATGATTTCGGAGATAAAATCTATGTGGCTGGTGGTGATGTTTGATGTTCCGTCAGTGACGAAGGAGGAGAAGCGGGAATACTTGCATTTCCGCAAATATCTTATTGGCGAAGGTTTTATCCAGCTTCAATTTTCAGTGTACGCAAAATTTTGCGCTTCCCGGGAAAACACGGTAAAATACCACCGGTACATTAAAGAAATCGTACCGCCGGATGGTTATGTCCGGCTGCTGATGATAACCGACAAACAATTCAGCGAAATGGTTTCCCTGTACGGGAAAAGTGAAAAAGAAGTTGAGAAAAAACCGGTTCAACTTCTTTTATTTTGAATTGATCCATATTGTATTCTGCTTATTCTTAACACGTTGCAGAAGACGCAATATAGCATCATTCAAAAACTCTACAAGCTCCAGCCTGTATCGTACCAGCTGTCTGATCCGCTGTAATATAGCATCATTCAAAAACTCTACAAGCTCCAGCAAGTTTCTGCGGAGGCCTTAAACTGTTTTCAATATAGCATCATTCAAAAACTCTACAAGCTCCAGCAAATCGCGCTTCCGGTGGAGGTTTGTTCAAATATAGCATCATTCAAAAACTCTACAAGCTCCA
>CASECL010000166.1 GCA_949286445.1 uncultured bacterium
GAAAAGAGTTCCCGGGTCAGGGTAAGGTCATAGTTGGAAAAATCCTCAAAATAGGATTCAAAGGTATTGTCAAGATATTCCGGAGAGCTGGAAAAACGCAGATGAAGTTTCCCATCTTCATCGCTTTCCAGCATGCTTTCCAGAAACTCCGCCGCGGCAAGAACAAATGGATATGCCCGTTCATGCAGAAACTCCGCCGACCGGGTGTAACGGTAGTGCCGGACAAACATCGCTCCCAGCCAGGCCGCGGTAACCGGAGAAAAACTGTACGGCGGCCAGCCGCCGAGTTCACGCCCCGCCAAAGTCGTTGTACCGGGAACCGCGATCCCCGGACGCCGGAAAAACCTCCGGGCAAAATCACGGTAAACATCCAGCTGCGAACAGAGGTGATCAAAGAAATTTTCTCCATTTTCCCAGTCGCCGCTGGCCAGATAGGATATGTAGGTCAATTCAGTATTGGTATCGTGGTGGTAATCCCCGCGCCACGGCGGCAATGTCCCGTCATCCGCCGTCCAGATGCCCTGCAGCGGCATGGGGGGAGCCCCTTTGCGCGAAGCAGAACCCAGAAAATAGCGTGCGGTAAGATAGTTTTCCGTTATTTCCGGATCGTCAAAGTCAATCCATGAACGCTGATAAAATTTCCGCCAGTAGTTCCGGTGATTGCGTTCCGCCTGAATATAGTCCGACTGTCTGATTTTATTTTCAACTTTCTCTTTTATGATACGGTTGATTTCCTCTCCGGAGTCGGCTTTGAGGATTTCCAGCTGCCAGCGGCGCGCGGCGATACGTTTCAGCAGTACGGCAAAAAAACGGCCTCCGGCATATTTTTGAATATAGAAGGAAAAATTTTTCTTTTCCGTTACTTCACCCTGTTCGTACCCGAGCCGGGAAGGGCTGTAAGTAAAAAGTTCGTCCGCCTTGGTTTTCTGCGAGTTGTAATCCGGCGGGATAATCCGGATTTCCGTTCCCGCTTCGCCGCATTCGATGAATATGCCTTCACCTCCGGCGGCGGCAAAGGCTTTCAGCATTGTTTTCCCCCGGTCATCCAGCACTGAAGCTTTGGCAGAAAGCAGATCAAGAATAAATTTTGAAGCCTTATTTCTGCTGTTTACGGTTATTTCCAGCCGGCCTACCGGAAGTTTGGTGGCCAGCATGTTCAAGTGCAGATCTTCTATTTTTTCATAACTTGCAAGATCGCGTTCACGGATAATTTTTTCCAGCCGTTCCCGGTTCCAGTCCGTGTCGCTGCCGTCCGGCTGACGCCTTTCATCCCACAGGTCGCCGCGGTCAAGAGAGAGCAGAAGCGTGCGTTCCCCCCCCCACAGCAACGCCCCGGTAAGACCATTGCCCAGCGGCAAGGCTTCATCCCAGCGGTTTATCGGTGAAGTCAAAATCTTTTTGACGGTATTCTTTTTTTTCATAACAGCTCCGGTGCTTTGAAGTTTCTATCGCCGCCGCGCTTCATGAAGTCAAAGTAAACTATCATCAGAAACACGGTCGCCGCCAGTGTAAACATAAAATCCCAAATGAAGATAAAACGATAGCCGAATTTATCAATGCATATTCCGCCCAGCCAGTTGGCCAGAAAGAGAAAAACACAGTTAATGATGGCGTTTGCGCTGGAAAACTGCCCGTATTTGTCCGGCGGAAACAGCGCGGCAAACATGGGAATAACGCAGAGACACTGTATGGCGTATATCACCGCAATCAAAATCCCGATCCAGTAGAAACTCCGGTAATCGGTGACATAAAAATATCCCAGTACATTGAAAATCACCACCACTATTCCGGTGCCGATGAATATTCTCAAGGCGTGCAGTTTGTCGATCAGCACCCCCGCTACCAGCAATGCAAATATACTTATCAATGCCCCATCGCCCATTACTTTGCCGAATTCGTGGGCCGTCAAACCCAGGTCTCTGGTGGCAAAAAGAGAGTTGAAAAGTGTCCGGCACACCGTGGACGCCTGAGTCATGGCTGTGCCGATGAAAAGAAAAAGATAGAATTTACAGCCGAAACATTCCCGGAAATACACTTTTATTACTTTAACGGTACGGGATAAAATTGATCCGGTTTTTTCCGCCATGGGTTCCGGCGGCGGGTAATCGCCCTCTTTTACCGCCAGACACATGGCAGTGAATACTATAAAATATATCACTCCTACCAGCGTATATACCAGGCGCGGCGCATCAGCGGAAAATCCCATGAGAAAACGGTTGAAAAGGTAACTTCCCAGCATGGAGCCGATCTGCATGAAAGTCATGAAACGGCCCATGAAATGCCCCGGCACTGTGTCCGGAAAGATATAACAGTAAACCGATCCCACAATCAGGCTGAAAAATTGAAATACAATCATGAATATACAAATAAGCACAATTCCCGCTGTTCTTTCCCCCGCTTCCGTCACATAGTTGTGGCCGCGCAGAAATTCCAGCACCTCCGGTGTCCAGCCGATAAGAATTAAACTTGCCGCCACAAACGGTGTGGCAAAAAGCAGAAACGGCCGCCGTCTGCCCCAGCGGGAACGGAAACGGTCGCTGGCGGTGCTGACCACCGGATTCATAAAAGCATTCATCAGCTGCGGCAGACTTCCGACGATAAGTCCGATCAATTCATTGGACGCGCCGAAACTGTTCAGGGTAATCGGAAGTACCGTAGGCACCAGAACGTATGCTAATGTATTGTAACAGATGCCGCCCAGCACCAGAAAGGTACATACATAAAGCAGCGCCGCCGGAGTATAACACAGACTGCCGACAGAAAATTTTTCTTTCTCTGATGGTGGTGAAAAGAAATTCATTTGCTTTTTTCCATACTTCATATTATATTAAACACTATGAACAGCAAAACAGCCCAGATGCATCATCATGAAGCCATGCAGCTCAAAATCCCTGAGATTGAACTGCTGCTCTGCCGCCGTGATGAAATTTTCCACTGGAACGTCCGCCGGGTGGCGGCATCTACCGGTTACTGGAGATTGTTCAAGTCCTACAATGACTATGGACATATCTTTCTGCACGGTGTTGAGCATATTCTGCATCCCAATACGGTTTATTTAATTCCCCCCGGTACGGAATTTGAATACCATTCCATCGGCGGGGTGGTGGATAAACTCTACATACTTTTTGTTATCAAAGGTTATTATTCAAACATCAGCGGCAAACTCTTCTGCCTGAAAAACAACCGCAAATTACTTAATCTTGCCGACCGGATCAGTGCCAAGCTGCTTTCCGGCGATACCGGATCGGATGATCTGGCACTTGAATCAAACGCCATGGTGTCTCTGTCTCTTACCAGTATTAAAAAATCTGAACTGGACATTGATCAGGAGCATGAATATTCATTAGTCCGTGTTCTCCACCACATTATGCGCAATCCGGTTGGAAACGTCAGTGTCCGGGAACTGGCCCGGATGGCCAACATGAGTCCCGGAGTCTTCTGCGAAAAATTCCGCAGTGCCTTTGGCATCACCCCCCGTCAGTGTTACATCGAAC
>CASECL010000167.1 GCA_949286445.1 uncultured bacterium
GGCTTCTCGTCGAAGACCTTGCGGATCGCCGCGGTCATCGCCAGACGGCCGTCGGAATCGATGTTAATTTTGCAAACTGCGGACTTGGCAGCGGCTCTGAGCTGATCTTCGCCGATACCGATAGCATCCTTGAGCTGTCCGCCGTTTTCATTGATGATCTTGACCAGATCCTGCGGAACGCTGGAGGAACCGTGCAGCACAATCGGGAAGCCGGGAATGCGTTTTTCGATTTCTTCCAGGATATCGAGGCGGATACGGGGATTGTCGCCGGGCTTGAATTTGTAAGCGCCATGGCTGGTACCGATGGCAATAGCCAGAGAATCCACACCGGTGCGTTTGACGAATTCTTCCACTTCTTCCGGACGGGTATAGGTATGGGTTTCCGCCTTGACATCATCTTCAACGCCGGCGAGAACGCCGAGCTCGCCTTCAACGGTGACATCATGGGCATGAGCGTATTCCACCACTTTCTTGGTCAGCGCAATGTTTTCCTCGAAGGAGAGGTGGGAGCCGTCAATCATCACCGAGGAGAAACCATTGTCAATGCAGCTTTTGCAGGTTTCAAAATCCGGGCCGTGGTCAAGGTGGAGAACGATGGGAATAGCTTTCCCGCCGCCGATTTCCTTGGCATATTCTACCGCACCCTGGGCGAGGTAACGGAGCAGAGTCTGGTTGGCGTAGTCACGGGCTCCCTTGGATACCTGGAGGATTACCGGGGACTGGGTTTCCGTACAGGCCTGAATGATTGCCTGAAGCTGTTCCATATTGTTGAAGTTGTACGCCGGAATGGCATATCCGCCCTTAATAGCCTTGGCGAACAGTTCACGGGTATTCACCAAGCCGAGATCTTTGTAACTTACAGCCATGATAGCTCCTTGTTTTTATTGATTTATATGTTGCAGGGGTAATATACTGCGCTGTATAATTTAACCTGTTTACAGTGAAATTTCAAGTTATCTGATTTGTATTTTTCAAAAAAGGTGTTATATTAAGGAGGTTTTCACATCCGGGACGGGCCCCAGATAAACAAGATGAGGCTTGACACCCGCCGCGGATGAATTTTCAAACAAAAAATTACAGAAAGGGATGGTTATGGCAACCGCAAGTCGAGCGAAACACAAATTCTGCCGCCGGATCGGCTATTGTCTGTGGAACGATCCGAAATGTCCGAGTGTGGAAAGGCCTTTTGCCGCCGGTCCGCACGGCAAGGGACGGAGAGCGAAGCTTTCCACCTATGGGGAACTTCTCCTGGAAAAGCAGAAGCTGAAGAATTATTACGCGATCAGCGAGAAACAGCTCCAGATCGCCTATCACAAGGCCAAGGCCGGTCTCGGCATGACCCATGAAAAATTGCTCAAGAGTTTGGAACTGCGTCTTGATGCGCTGTTGTTCCACACTGGATTTGCGCCGACGATTTACGCGGCCAAGCAGTTTATCAGTCATGGTCATGTTCTGGTTGACGGCAAAAAACTGACCCGCTCTTCCTGCAAGCTCAAGGAAGGACAGGTTATCACCATTGATCCGGCCAAATCTCCGGCAATCGCCGAAATGGCCAGGAAAGCCAACCGTACGGTGCCGGCTTACCTGGAAGTTGACCTGGAAAATCTCAAGGCCACCCTGACCAGGGTGCCGCAGATGGAAGAAATCCCGGTCTCCGGTTCAATCAATGTAATGAGCGTGGTGGAGTACTACGCACGGTAAGTTTGATATCCGCAGCCATGCCGCTCGTGAAGGGCGGTATCGGCAGGCGGTTATATCGGAATTTGAAACTGCTTGGAATTACGTTTTATGGCGTTATTCGCGGAAAAAAGATATGCGTCGCTTCATGTTCCTGCCCCCGGCAGTGAACGCAAGATGGTTGTGCCGGAAGGCTCCTGGGTGAAATGCCGGAGCTGCGGCAAGACGCTGTACACCGACCGGTTGGAAGACAACCTGATGGTCTGCTGGTATTGCAACTGTCATTTGTCTATGACCGCTGAACAGCGGGTGGAGTCGCTGACTGATCCGGACAGCTTTCACCTGCTCTGCGATGAAGTGGTTTCAGTTGACCGGCTCAATTTCGTAGATTCAAAAAGTTACAAGGTCCGGCTGAAAGAGAGCAGAAGCAAAACCTCCCTCAAAGAGGCAGTGGTTTGCGGTGAAGCAACTCTGGACGGACGGCGTTTCGCTTTGGGCGTGATGGATTTCCGGTTTATGGGTGCCAGCATGGGATCGGCAGTCGGTGAGCGTATCACACGGCTGGTCGAACATGCTACCGCGGAAAAACTTCCGGTGGTAATGGTGACTGCTTCCGGTGGAGCCCGTATGCAGGAAGGTATCCTGAGCTTGATGCAGATGGCCAAAACCTGCGGTGCGCTGGAGCGTCATGCTGAGGCTAAATTGCCTTATATTACTATATTGGCACACCCCACCTACGGCGGGGTGACTGCAAGTTTTGCCACTATCGGTGATGTGATAATTGCCGAACCCGGAGCCATGATCGGTTTTGCCGGTCCCCGGGTAATACAGGAAACAACCAATTCCAAGTTGCCGGAAGGTTTTCAGACGGCTGAGTTCCTGATGGACAAGGGATTGATTGATATGGTAGTGGAAAGAAAAAACCTGAAGCGTGAGTTGTCATTGCTTCTTGACTATCTTGACTGATATATTCCCGCCGGGGTGCGTGGTTAAACGGTGCGTGGTTAAACGGTGCGTGGTTAAACGGTGCGTGGTTAAACGGTGCGTGGTCGCGCGGAACTGGAGGGCGTAGTTGTGCTGAACGGTGCGTGATTACGTTATGGCGTGGTTGCGCGGAACCGGGTGGCGTAGTTGTGCTGAACGGTGCGTGGTTGCACTCAATCTGGCGCAATTGCGGCAAACCGGATTTACAGATCAGGCGCAGTTAAGACGGGCGGTGAATTGTTGATTTGATTTTTTTGCAGTAACATTGTTTGCGCAGTGCAACGGGTCAGGCGGGGAACCGAGCAGCCCACACTTGACGCAAGCAAGTGTTACTGCTTTTTTTGTCTGTAATATATAATCAATTCAAATTTAAAATCAGA
>CASECL010000168.1 GCA_949286445.1 uncultured bacterium
ACGATGACTCCCCGTGAACGCTTCCGCAATCAGATGTCAGGAAAGCCCTTTGACCGTACGTTCAATATGGAATTCGGGTACTGGGATGAAAACTTCAAGGAATGGGATATTTTTGTCAAAAATCATATTACCAACAATAAAGAAGCGGATATCTTTTTTAATTTCGACCCGATTTGCACGGTAAGTTCAAATCTCTGGATGGATCCGCCTTTTCCCAACGAAGTTATCGAAGTCCGGGACAATGTGAAAATTATCCGCAATGGCGACGGTTTGCTGGCCGAAGTCCCGGTGGATGGACACGATACCATTCCCCATTATCTTACCAGTTCGGTAGTTACCCCGGACGACTGGAAGCGGGTTAAAGAGGAACGTTTCCGCCGGGATTCTCCGGGCAGAAAATTTGATATTGAGACCTTGAAAAAACAGCATCCTGCCGACCGGAATTATCCGCTGGGCATCTGGTGCGGCTCCATGATCGGCAGCATCCGCAATATGCTGACCTTTGAAGGTCTGGCATACGCCTGTTTCGACTACCCGGACATGGTGGAAGATATGGTGGAAACCTGCTGTCAGCTGGCAGAGGATTCGCTGGATCAGATTCTCGGCGAATTTGAATTTGATTTTGCCGCCGGCTGGGAAGACATCTGTTTCAAGAACGGTCCTATTGTCACGGTGGATTTTTTCACCAATGTAGTTGCGCCGCGTTACGCCAGAATCCATAAGAAACTCAAGGAACACGGCATCGATCTCTGGTACATAGACTGCGACGGTGATGTGCGGCCGATTATGAAAGCCTTTCTGGATAACGGAGTAAATGCGCTGTTTCCCTTTGAAGTGATGGGATGCGCCCACCCTGGAGAACTTCTTGACGCTTATCCCCAGCTGAAAATTTTCGGCGGCGTGGACAAAATACAGCTGGTGGCAGGAAAAGAAGCAACCAGAAAATATCTGGAGTCGCTGGTTCCTTACGTTGAACGGGGCAATTTCATTCCCTTCTGCGACCACCGCTGTCCGCCGGATGTCACGGTGGAAAATTATCTCTATTATCTGGATTTGAAGCGTAAACTCTTCGGCAACGGCTTCTGAAAAAATTCCGCAGCAGCCGGATAATTGCGCAATCACTTACCGGTTGCGGAAGATAAAACAATTAAAAAAGTTCTGCCTGAAACTTGCATTTTCAGGCAGTTTTTTTATATTATAATCTGGAAATATGACAGTGAAAATAAACCTTGCTTTTATCCTGTTTCAAATGTTTTACATACCACAAAATCAAATCCGGCTTGCTGCTTTATCCGGAGCATAATATGAAAAAAATAAAATCTGATAAAACTGATATTATAAAAACTTCACCGGACAAAATACAAAATAATCACACGGCGTCCGGTTCAAATCCGGATTTACAGCTGTCTCCGGCGGCGGAAAAACTGTCTATTATGGAACTCTTTCAAAAATTATTTGCCATCTACGGCGAACAATACTGGTGGCCGTGCCGTTCCGGGCAGCGATGGGAAATAATCACCGGAGCAATATTAACCCAGAATACCGCCTGGCGGAATGTGGAAAAAGCCCTGGCCAATCTGGAAAAAGCCCACATCATGTCTCCGGATAAAATCTTATCCGCCCCGGACGGAAAACTGCAGGAACTTATCCGCCCTGCCGGTTTTTATCATCAGAAATGCTCCCGTTTAAAGGGATTGGCCGGATTTTTTCTGGAACATGAACCTGAGTTTATCCAATCTGATGAAATATGGGATCTGCGCCGGAAACTCCTGGAGCAGAAAGGCGTAGGCAGGGAAACTGCGGACAGTATTTTACTTTATGCCTTCGACAAACCGGTTTTTGTCATTGATGCCTATACCCGGAGGGTGGCGGAACGCCACCTGGGATTGGACGGCAATCTGCCTTATGATCAGCTTCAGCAGATTTTCATGGCCGCTCTCAAACCGGATATTAAGATTTACGGCGAATATCACGCCCTCATTCTGGCTCTGTGCAAAGACTCCTGCAAAAAATCCGGCTGCGGCAATACCTGTAAAAAAATCGGTTGAAAAACCTCCCGGGTTACGGTGTTTTCCGCCGCAGTTTTTCCCGGTGTACAATATTTTCTCCGGATAAAAAATAATTCCGGCCGGAAAACTTCTTCCAGCCGGAATTCAAGGATTATTCTAGTCGATTATGCAAAAGTCGATTTGGGCTTTAGATAAGGCGGCAAAGCCGACGCATACTGACGTATGCGAGGCT
>CASECL010000169.1 GCA_949286445.1 uncultured bacterium
GGTGGCATTGACTCAGGATGGCGAAACTACGGTAAAAAGTTATTATCCGCTTGCGGACGGCATTGAACTGCGTCCGGCCAATCCGGCATTCAAGCCCATGGTTTATGCCAAGCGCGACCTGGCTATTCAGGGCAAGGTGGTCGGCCTTACCCGTGAATTCTGAACTTCAATCTGCAACTCACCCGCGGCATGACGGAAAAACTTATCGCCAAAGTAATCAGCGACCTGGCATTGGATAAAACCTTTGATTATCTGATGCCGGAAGAGCTGCGCGGTGATATTGCCGTGGGAAGCCAGGTAAAAGTGCCGTTCGGCAGAAGCGAAAGGCTGGGGTTTGTTCTCCGCCTTTCCGACCATAGTGAATATCCGGCTCACCGGCTGAAATCGATTATCGCTTTGTCTGAAAACCGTACCCGGCTGACGGAAAATCTCCTGAAGCTCGGTCTCTGGATGGCCGAATACTACTGCTGTTCACAGGAACAGGCAGTACGCTGTCTGCTGCCGGGGGCGGTGCGAAGCGGCAGAATCCACACCCGCAAAGAAAATTTCCACTATCTTGCCGACCGGGAGGGGGCGGAACGTTTCATCGCGGAAAATGAGGGGAAAAAAAGATTTTCCACCCGGGTGGAACTGCTGAAAAATTTTCTTTCTGACTTTGAATATTCTTCATCTGAATTTCTGGAAAAATTCCAAAAGAATACTGCTGTACTGGCTCCGCTGGTAAAAGCAGGATTGATAAAAACTGAAAGCCGCGCCGTGGAACGGGGGATTTTCGGTTCTTCTGAATTGGTTGCCAGTTCGCCCCGGCCGCCGACGGAGGAACAGGCAGCGGTATTGAACAAATTTGATGCCATGCTTGAACAAGGCGGCGGAGTAATGCTGCTGCACGGGGTCACCAACAGCGGAAAAACTGAAGTTTATATGCAGGCGGTGGAAAAAGTCCGGCGTCTCGGCAAAGGAGCAATTGTGCTGGTGCCGGAAATTTCGCTTACGCCTCAGACCGTAAGACGTTTCCGGGCCAGATTCGGCGACCGGCTCAGCGTGCTCCACAGCGCATTGAGCGACGGGGAACGCTTTGATCAATGGAATAAAATCGACCGGGGTGAAGCCGATATTGTAGTGGGAGCCCGTTCCGCGCTGTTTGCCCCGATCCACAATCTGGGGCTTATCGTGGTGGACGAAGAACATGAAAGTTCATACAAGCAATCGGAAACGCCCCGTTACCATGCCCGTGATGTCGCCGTAGTGCGGGGGAAAATTGAAAGTGCCGTGGTTATATTGGGATCGGCCACTCCGTCCGCTGAATCAGTGGAAAATGCCCGCTCCGGGAAATACACCCTCTGCGAAATGAAAAACAAGGTAAGCTGCTCGGTCGAACCCAGGGTACGGATAATTGATATGCGCCTATGTTCTGCACCCGCCGCTGCCGGCGGAGACTCCGGTGCCGGCGGAAACACAGGAAATGAAAACACCGGCCCCGGAAGGATGGGCAGTATTTTTTCACCGCTGTTAATTGAGAGTGTCAATGACCGGCTGCGGCGCGGGGAACAAAGCATACTTTTTTACAATCTCCGGGGTTATGCCCGGACTTTCGGCTGTGAATTGTGCCAGTATGAAGCCCATTGCCCGGACTGCAGCGTTAAACTGGTTTATTCCCGGAGAAACCAGACGTTGAACTGCCACTGGTGCGGACACTCGGAAACAGCTCCGTCCAAATGCCCGGTCTGCGGCAATCCGGAAATACGTTACTCCGGATCAGGCACTGAAAGAATTGAAAATATCGCCGCGGCTGTTTTCCCCGGCGCGAGAATTTGCCGGATGGATTCAGACACCATGCGCCGGGCGGAGGATTACGAAAACGCACTGGACGATTTCCGCCGGGGTGCCACCGACATACTGATCGGTACCCAGATGATTGCCAAAGGACTGCATTTTCCCAATGTTACACTGGTAGGAATACTTAATGCGGATCAGAGTTTGAATCAGCCGGATTTCCGGGCGGCGGAAAGGACTTACCAATTGATTACCCAGGTGGCTGGCCGGGCAGGCAGAGGAGATACCCCCGGGGAGGTATTAATTCAAAGCTACAATCCGGAAAATGAGGTTATATCTGCGGCGGCAAAAGGGGATTTTGAAGCCTTTCAGCAATACGATTTTGAAGTGAGAAAAATTCTGAAATACCCACCCTTTTCCCATCTTATACTGCTGCATTTCGAGTCGGAAAATGAACAGTTCGCCGCGGATTACGCCATGGCGGTGGCGGAAAACCTGAAACCGTACCTCAATAATGATATAAAAATGGCCGGCCCTATGCCTGCTCCGGTAGAAAGAATAAAAGGCAAATTCCGTTACCAGATTGTGCTGCGCGGTGAAAACATGCGTTACCTGCGCCGGGCATTGCGTTACATGGTGCTGAACACGCCGGAGGGGGGGAAAGTCTCCTTTTTCATCGACGTGGACGCCCAGGATATGAGATAAAAGCAAACCAGAAGGAGAAACAAAATCATGAAAAAGTATGAAGGAGTATTGCTGGTACTGATGGCCCTGGCTCTGGGGCTGGCAATCTGGCATGGTGTCCGGGTGCCGTCGGGAGAACCGGAAGTACTGGATTTTACCATGCTGGAGAAAGTTCCGGACGACTCCGGGATTGCCGGGAAAACCATGGATAATCCAATGAAAAATATTAAATCAACTGAAAAGGCAATGGCAAAAATGGAAAATCAGCAGCTGAACAACGTAGTGCAAACCATTCTCAACCGTAAAAGTGTGCGTAAATATTCCGACCGTGAAGTAAGTGAAAAAGATCTGATTCTGCTGGCCCGGACCGCCATGGCGGCCCCCACCGCCAGAGACAGCCGCCCCTGGTATATTTTTGCCACCAACAAAAAAGCCGAAATTGAAAAACTTTCCGAAGCCTATGCCCAGATCGGCAACGCCAAAGCTCTGCTGATCATCTGCGGTAACCGGGATAAATTTCTGGAAGGCCCCGGCGAACTTTACTGGATGCAGGACTGCGCGGCGGCAACGGAAAACGCACTGCTGGCGGCGGAATCCCTCGGCATCGGAGCCGTATGGCTGGGCATCTGCCCCAACAAACAGCGCATGGATGGAATAACAAAGGTATTGAAACTTTCTGACAATCTGGTACCGTTTTCTGTTATTTCCCTGGGTTATCCGGAGGGCGAAAACCAGCCGAAAGACAAATGGGATGAAAACGCTTTCAAAATACTCTGAAACTCCGGCAGCTACGGTTTCAGACAGAGTTTGAACGGAAACAACGGCAGGAGAAAGGGGGATTTTCAACTTTCTCCTGCCGTCTTGCGGCAGCCGGGTGCGGTTTTGACTGCGGAAAAAACAGCAGTTACGGATAAGGCGTGAAAAATCCCGCATCCGCGGAGTTCTGCATTGCCGGTTAAGCTGACCGTAATCCCGCGGCGGGAGGTGAAGCGGACTGACATTTTTTACATTTTATGCAAATATCAATTTGAAAAAGCTGTAAATACGGCATATATTATTCAACTTGGTGTAATGTGATAAAAAAGATTTCTACAATAACATACGGAGAAAGAAATGGCTGATTTGGTAAAATCTCTTAAATGTGAAGTAAAGGACGTCAACGCCTGCCGCAAGGCTTTCAGTGTTTCCGCCGATGCCGAGACTGTGAAAAAAGAAGCTGCCCGCGCCCTCAAAGATATTGCCGGCATGGTATCTCTGCCGGGTTTCCGCGTCGGCAAGGCCCCGGTGGGTATCGTAAAATCCAGATATGAAAAGGAAATCCGCGAAGAAGTAGAACGCCGCATGGTCAATGCCGCTTTTGACCTCATCAATGAACACAAAGACTGGGAAGTGCTTTCCGTTGCCTTTGCGGAAGAACCGAAACTTGAACTGGATGCCGACTTTACTTTTGTAATGAATGTTGACGTGGCTCCGGAAATTAAACTGCCGGACTACAAGGCAATTAAACTGGACGCTCCGGAAGTGAAAGTGGATGAAAAAACCCTTGCTGAAAGAATGGATTTCTATCGCAATATGTATTCATCCTATGCGGAAGCGGATGATGCCGCCAAGCCGGGCGATATGCTCAAAGTTACCTACAAGAGCGACTTTGCCCTCCCCGAAGATGCCTCCAATTCCCTCAAACGCCTGGTCGAAGCCGAAGACAGCTATCTCTGGCTCAATGATCCGGAAATGATACCCGGTTCAACCAAAGCTCTTACCGGTGCGGAAAAAGGCAGGCATTACCAGTTTACCGCTGAATATCCCGCCGATTTCCGGGAAAGCGCGCTGGCAGGCAAAAAAGTCACTTATGATCTGGATGTACTCTCCATTCAGCGCCGCAAGCCGCTGACTGATGAGGAACTTTGCGAAAAACTGCAGGTAAAGAGCATTGAAGATTTCGAGAAAAATCTGCGCGAAGCCATGACCGCTGAGGAAAAGAACCGTCAGCGCGGTGAACTGGCAGAAAAACTCTATGCTGAATTGGATAAGCAGGTTCCGGAATTTGAACTGCCGCCCTCCATGCTGCAGAACGAGACCGCCAAGGAACTGCGCAAACTGGCCAATGAGCAGATCAAAAGCGCGGAAGATGCAGAAAAATTCAAGGCGGCAATGGAAGAAAACAACAAGACCGCTGAAGCCGCCGCTGCCAAGTCACTCCGCCGCAGCCTGATCCTCCGGGCCGTGGCCAAGGCGGAAAAGATCAGCATTACTGCTGAAGAAGTGAATGCCCAGATTGACAGCATGAGCCGTTATTACGGTTACAAGGGCAAAGAGTTCCGCTCCATGCTGGAAAAGAACGGTGCCATTGATGATCTGGCTCTGGATATGGTCAATGCCAAAACTCTGGAATTTCTGACCGGTATGGCTACCGGCGGAGCTGATAAAAAATAATAAATTTTCCGGAATTTCCTGCTTTGGTCAGGAAACAGTATTATTTACGGCGGAGAGGGAGAGTTTTTTCTCCGCTCCGCCGCTTTACTCTCCCGGCGGCAATAATCGGTGACCGGGGGGATGAAAAGATAGCACAACCGGCGGGATAACCTGGGGGGGATGCCGGGTGGCAACCAGTGGTATGACCGGTGAACGACCGGGGGTATGACCGGTGAACGACCGGGGGTATGACCGGTGAACGACCGGGGGTATGACCGGTGAACGA
>CASECL010000170.1 GCA_949286445.1 uncultured bacterium
ATTGTTTTTCAGCAGCACGATGGATTCACGGGCGGCTTTCAATGCCAGTTTGCGGTGTTTTTTGCACCCGATAACCGACGTTGGAATGGAGCTGTATGGAACCTTTTCCTGATCGTCAAACATACCCAGTTTCATCCGGGTCATGAAGAGGCGGCGCAGTGCGGTATCCAGTTCTTTTTCCGTGATCAGACCGCGGCTGAGTGCCTCGGTGAGTTTTCCGTATGAACAGCCGCAGTTAAGATCACATCCGTTTTTCACCGCGTAAGCCGCGGATTGAGCCATATCTCCGGTGATCTTATGATTTTCGTGAAAATCCCGGATTGCCCAGCAGTCGGAAACAAAGTGCCCTTTGAATTTCCATTCGCCGCGCAGCATTTTGGTAATATATTTTTTACTGCCGCAGCATACTTCACCATTGGTGCGGTTGTAAGCACCCATAACCGCTTCCACTCCGGCTTCGGTCACCAGTTTTTTGAATGCCGGAGCGTAGGTAAGTGCCATATCCCGGGGGGATACTTTGGCATTGAACACATGCCGCATGCTCTCCGGACCGGAGTGGGCAATGAAGTGTTTGGCGCAGGCGGCACTTTTAAGATATTTTTTATCCTTTCCCTGCAGTCCGCGGACAAATGCCGATCCCATCCGTCCGGTAAGACAGGGATCTTCACCATAGGTTTCCTGCCCGCGTCCCCAGCGTGGATCCCGGAATATATTGATATTTGGCGTCCAGTAGGTCAAGCCGAAATACTGTTCATGATTGCCGATTTTCTGTGCGGCGTGGTATTTTGCCCGCCCCTCGGTGGAAACAGCATCCGCCACCTTTTCCGCCAGTTTGTCATCAAATGTCGCCGCCAAACCGATGCTCTGGGGAAATACCGTGGCAAGACCGGCTCTGGCTACACCGTGAAGGGCCTCGTTCCACCAGTTGTACGATGGTATTCCCAGCCGTTCCACTGCCGGAGCAGTATGCAGCATCTGGCTGACTTTCTCTTCCGGCGTCATCGCCGCGATCAGCAATTCGATACGTTCTTCAAAACTTTTGCCGGTATCATACCATGGAAACTTCTTCTTTTTCATTCTGTGGAACCTTTGTTGATTGAGATTTTTCTGCGCAGAAACACCGGAATATCCAGATCTTCGCCATTGTACAGTACAGGGATAGTGCCCTCCATTTCACCCTTGGTATGGGTTTCAAGGAACAACGTTAATTGCTCCACCTCGCCGCTGCCGGTTTCCCTGCCTGAGGCGGCGGAAGACAGAAGTTCATTTCCTCCTGCGGCGGTTTTATGTTTACGTTCGCGATGATGACGCGCCGCCGGGGCAAAATCATCAACTGGCCGTTCTCTGACTTCATTCAAATCCGGAGACAGATTGTCAAATTTTATAAAAATTCCGCAAAGATGGATTTCATTTCCCATATCTGCCATGTTGCCGGTGCTTATAAGTATCTGGCAGTTCGGGCCGGCCAGAGAGGAGGCGTATTCCAGTATCTGTCTGGTTTCACCGATATTCAGATCCGGGCCGCCGAGCAGGGAAAAGAGTATGGCGTCAGAGTTCTTGATTTTTTCCAGTCCGCCGCAGAGCGGGGAACTGAGCATTTTCTCCAATGCGGCCGGACCGCGGTTTTCGCCCGAAGCCGAACCGCAGCCGATACTGCAGAAACTTTTGCGTTTTTTCAGCAATTCGGATAAATCGGCAAATGAGGCGGAAAGCAGATTGCCGTAGCGCAGAACCGCGCTTAAAGCCACCGCCGTTCTGGCAGTCTCCTGATCTGCCATTTTAAATGCCTCACTTAAAGGCGTAGTGGAGGGCAGAACCGAGAACAAAAGATCATTAGGCAGAGTGACTACTGCGTCGGCCAGCGGCAGCAGTTCGCTTTGCAGTGCTTCTTCCGCCAGTTTCATTCTGCTGTGCCCCTCAAGAGTAAAGGGCAGGGTGAGCAAAAACAATGTTGGAAACCCTTTTTTCCGGCATTCACTCAAAATTATTCCCAGTCCACCGGTACCGGTACCGCCGCCCAGCCCGGCGATAACCAGGAGCAGTTCCGGTTCGCCGATCAGGTTGCGCAGATTTTCGCGTTCACGGGAAAACGAACTTTTGCCGCTGACCGCATTGCCGCCGCAGCCGCGTCCATTGCGCCATGCCGCCGCGGCCAGAAGTTTATTTTCTCCGGCAATCGGGCACTCTTTCAATGCCGCTTCGTCGGTGTCTGCCGCGATAAGACGCATTGCCCGTGAGGCGGTGAGTTTTGATAACGCCCCGACAATCCGCAATCCGGCTCCGCCTACGCCGAATACGCATACCCCGGGTATTCTGTCTGCCATTATTTCTGCAATTCCTATATTTTCAAAGATTTTTTCACGTCGCTGAATATTTTGACCGTGTGATCAAACAATCCGCCGACATTTTCCAGTATTCCCTCCAGTGAATGCCGCTGCCCGGCATCATCTCCGAGGTAATCATTGGCCAGTTTCAAAGCACCCCACAGCGCGCTGTAACGGGGGTCTTCCACCCCGGTAACGGCTCCGCCGGCTCCCATGGGCTGCCCAATCCGCATCGGGCAGTCAAACACCTCCCGGAATATCCGTCCGGAAAGTTCAAATTTAGCTCCGCCTCCGGTTAAAACCCCGCCCGCATTAAGCATGGAAAGCAGCCGTTTGGCGGCAAGTTCCTCCCGCACCAGAGAGAAAATTTCCTGAATTCTCAATTCAATTACCTGTTCCAGCGAGTCTGCCGGAAGATAATATTTTTTCCCCGCCGCCGGAGCGGGAAGCCCTTCTCCGCTGGCAATGCCGCGGGCGAGAGAGCCGTCTTCCACCGCCTTGCGGAAAAACTTTACCGGCAGTTCAAAGGCAATGGCCAAATCGTTGATCACATGTTCAAATCCCAGCTGGAATACTCCGCTGGCCAGTACCCCGGCATCATGAATTGCCAGGTACTCAGTAGTCCCGGCCCCGAAATCCACCAGCAGCACTCCGTTATCGGATTCATCGCTGGACAGAATTCCCGCTCCCGCCGCCAGCGGGCTGAAAACCGGCTCAACTCCGCCGTCAAACCCGGCGTCAGCCAGAGCCGCGCAAAAATTCCCCACCCGGTTGGTCAGCGCATGAACCACATGAACATGCGCATCCAGTTTGTGCGCTATCTGACCTACCGGATTGCGTACCCTACGGCGGTCGTCAAGCTGAAAATAACTTACCGTGCTGTTGATTATCCGGTGATCCGGCGGCAGCTGATGAACTCTGGCATTGGCATGGGCGGTTTCACAATCCTGATTTTTGACTTTATGGTCATCACAGCCGATGAAAACCGTACCCAGTCCGTCATAGTAATCCGCATCGCATCCGGTGGCCAGAACCGTCATCATCCGGCTTTGATTAAGCATCGGACCGGCATCGTCAAGTGCCATGGCCAACGGCTCCTGAACCGCTTCCATATTGGTTATTTCCCCCTTGACCACGCATCCGGCGGAGGGGGCCTGACCGCTGCCGATTATCTCCAGATGGCCGGCTCCGTCGGAACGACCCACCAGAACACAGATTTTGGAGGTGCCGAATTCCACCGCACTCACTATACCGGGGACTTTCTGAAACATTGTTGTCAACTCCATGCTGCGAAAATTGCCGTCATCCGGAAAACTCAGCCGATAATCTGGTTGTCTGTGGCAGAGAGGAAAATTCCCTCGAAGTTCATCCGCAGTGCCGCTGGGTTATCCGAGGCCTGCAACGCGTCTTCTTCGGAAACTTCACCGTTGTTTACCAGATCCAGCAGACACTGGTTGAATGAACACATTCCTTCTGCCCTGCCTCCGGAAATAGCCGCTTCAAGTTTTTCAAAACGGTTTTCCATAATCAGCTTGTTTACGATAGGCGTGTTGATCATGATTTCAAATGCCGGTACCCGGCCCCCGGACAGCCGGGGGAGCAGACGCTGGGAAATAATTGCCACCAGGTTTTCCGCCAGGGATTCCCGGATCTGATCCTGTTCATCTTTGGGGTAGAAGTTGAGAATACGGTTCATTGTCTGTCCTGCGTTGGTGGCGTGCAGAGTGGTCAGCACCAGGTGCCCGGTATCGGAGGCCTGCAGCGCGGCTTCAAAACTTACCCGGTCGCGCATTTCACCTACCATGATAACGTCAGGATTCTGGCGCAGGGCGTGAATCAGTGCCGAACTGAATGACTCTGTATCAATTCCCACCTCCCGCTGTTCGAAAACGCATTTGCGGTCGGCAAATTCGTATTCAATAGGATCCTCAATAGTAATAATATGTTTTGCTTCGCGTTCATTGAGGTATTCCAGCATGGCCGCCAGCGTGGTTGATTTACCGCTGCCGGTGGTTCCGGTGATGAAGATAATTCCCCGGGGAGCTTCAGTTATTTTTCCCAGTACGTCGGAAAGTCCGAGTTCCGCAAAAGTTTTGATCTGGTTTTTCACCCAGCGCAGATTTATGGCGATCGCGCCGCGCTGGCGGTGGACATTGACACGGAAACGGCCAACGTTGTCCTCGTAATGCGAGAGGTCGAGGTCACCGGTTTTTTTCAGCAGTTCATGCTGTTCCGCGGCGGGGGCAATCTGATGAATAAATTCGTCCAGCAGCGCGGCGGACGGCACAAAGTCAGTTTCATTCATCTCTCCGTTGATGCGCAGAGATACCGGAGCATCGGCTTTTATGGTAATATCGGAAACATCCGCATTGACTGCGGTATCCAGCAGGTCATGAAGTACAGTAAGCATATTCTCTCCTTTGCATTTAATTTCTGAAAACCAAAAACCATCCCCAGCAATTTACACCAAAAAAACTCCTTTTCAACTTGCATTTTTAAAAAAATGCGCTATATTTTTAAAATCGTGTAACATTAAACCTTAATCCGCATTATGGATTTGCGGGAAACGGCAAAGTCAGGTAGTTTTGACGGGTGCATCATCCGTCTGTTGCAGCAGTGCCGTTTCCTTCACCCGGAAGGTTGAAAAACTGCCGGCAGCGGATGAAGCCCCGGTGCGGGCTCAGCCGTTGGAAATTCAGTTTTGAATTTTCCGTTTTCTGGACAGAGTGAATGTGTTTTCTGGCGCGTTTGCCGGTTCAGAATGCAGTTTTTGCCTCAGGAATACGCAACAGTATTCCGGTTCCGGGAGCTTTCCAGCATGCAAAAACGGGAAGAAAAATGGAACAGGCGAAAAATATTTGCGTTTACTCCGGCAGTGCCCATCCCAAACTGGGGCAGGACATCGCTGACTACATCGGTGTACCGCTTGGCAAGGTGCACACCACTCATTTCCCCGACGGTGAGATCTTTGTTCAGTTTGAGGAAAACGTCCGCCGGGCTGACGTGTTTCTGGTACAGCCCACCTGCAAGCCGCCGAATGACAATTTGATGGAACTTCTCATTATGATTGATGCCGCGCGCCGCGCCAGTGCCGCCAGAATTACTGCGGTGCTGCCTTATTTCGGTTATGCCCGGCAGGACCGCAAGGATAAGCCCAGAGTTCCGATCACCGCCAAGCTGGTGGCCAATCTGCTTACAGTTGCCGGAGCCGACCGGATTATCGCCATGGATCTTCACTCCCAGCAGATTCAAGGATTTTTTGATATTCCCATGGATCACCTTTATGCCCGTCCGGTGCTGGTGCCGCACCTTAAACGGCTTCTGGGCAATGACCCGGTGGTAGTGGCTCCGGATTCCGGAAGCGCAAAGATGGCAATGTATTACTGTGACATGCTTGACGGCGGTTTTGCTGTTATTACCAAGCGCCGTCTCAATGCCACTACGGTGGCTTCTTCTCACCTGGTAGGTGAAGTAAAAGACAAGGTGTGTGTAATTACCGATGACCTCACCAGCACTGCCGGGACGTTGTGTGCGGCGGCAAAAATCCTGCGTGAAAAGGGCGCGGCCAAGGTTTTCTGCGCTGTATCGCACTGCCTGCTTAATGAAGATGGCAAGAAAAAATTGCTTGCCACCCCGGAAATCGAAAAAATTGTCTGTACCGACGCTGTACCGATTGATGATACACTCGGAGGTAAAATTGAGGTAGTCAGTGTCGCTCCGCTGCTCGGTGAGGCTATCCGTCGTATTCACGACGGTAAATCGGTTTCAACCCTGTTCTGGCCGGTTCATCACTGAGTACGGCAGATGCGGCTGAAAACAACTGTTGCGTGTAACAATGCTCCAGGATGCCGTACAGGAAACAGTTTTGGTAAAATAAACACTTTTTAACAATACATAAACGTACCAAAAAGTTAAAGAAAGGAAAACATGAGCAAAGTCAAACACTCGATCGCCGTTTCCCCCCGTAAGGAGTTCGGCAAAAACGCCTCGCGCCGTTACCGTGCCGCCGGGCAGGTTCCGGTGAACGTCTATGCTGCCGGAAAAGAGAATATGGCATTCACCGTTGCCGCCGGCGACTGGGAAGCCTTGAGCCAGAATGAACTTCACCTGATCTACCTTGAGGACAAGGAAAATGGCCGTGAAATTCCGGTGATGGTAAAGGAAGTTCAGTTCAATTACCTCAAGAACTCTGCTGTGCACCTTGATTTCCAGGCGATTGATGAAAACGCTGAAATCAGTTCTGAAATTGCCATTCACCCGGTTGGCGAATGCATCGGAGCCCAGCGCGGCGGTGTACTTTCACAGGAAACCCACCACATTGTGGTAACCTGCAAACCCACTGAACTGCCGGAACACCTCACTGCTGATGTGAGCAATCTGGAAGTCGGCGAAAGCATGCTGGCCAAAGATATTGTTCTGCCGGCCAATGTCAAATTGCATTCTGATCCGGAAGCAGTTATTTTCCACGTGGTTCTGCCGACAGAAGAACCGGTCGAGGAAGAAGCTGCCGCTGCGGAGGGCGAAGCAGCTCCCGCTGAGGAAAACAAGTAAGACGGTTTTCCAATTTAGATATTCAGATTTGAGGGGACATTCTTCACATGATCAAGCTGATTGTCGGACTGGGTAATCCGGGAAAAGAGTATTCCGGCACCCGTCATAACATTGGATTTAAAGTTGTGGAGAGATTTCTGGAACGCCGGGGCAGTGATAAGTTTGAAGAGCGTCATACCTGCAGCAGTATGATTTACTGCGGGCGTTTCAGAGGAAAGAGCCTGATTTTGCAGAAGCCGCTGACTTTTATGAACTTAAGCGGTGAAGCAGTTGGTGCCTTATGCCGGAGAGAAAAAATATTACCGGAAGAAGTGCTGGTTGTCTGTGATGACATGGATTTGCCGCTGGGCGAATTGCGTTTGCGCGGCAAAGGCGGTTCCGGAGGGCATAACGGTCTCAAATCAATTATCGGAAATCTGCAGAGCGAGTCGTTTGCCCGGCTCCGTTTCGGGGTCGGACGCCCGGAGAAAGAGAACGCAGCAGAGCATGTGCTCGGCGTGTTCGAAGAAAAAGACGGCAGACTTCTGGATCTGCTGCTTACCAGATCCTGCGAGGCGATTGAATGTGCGCTGAGTGCCGGACTTGACCGGGCGATGAACGGCTGCAACAGAAAATTTGAAGTGGAAGATGTTTGAATTAAAAAAAATATTTTCATAGTTATGGAAAGGGATCTTATTTTGAAAAAATATGAAGCGGTATTTATTCTGGACATCCGCAAAGTGGATGACGAGGGTGAAGCGTTTGTCAAGGAATTCACCGGTCTGATTGAAAAACTCGGCGGTGTTTTCGTCAAGAGTGTTCCGATGGGCAGAAAGCAGTTCAGCTACGAAATTGCCAAACGCCGTGCGGGCATTTATCTTAATTTCTTCTTTGAATTGCCGGCGGACAAGGTCATCGGTATTCGCGATGCCTACAAACTGGATGAGCGGGTATTGCGCAATATGGTCATTGTTGACGAGCGTCCGGAAAACATGGTCTGCATGACCACGGTCAAACTCGAAGGCGAAGAACGCTGAAGCGGAACCGGTTTTATTTACCGGGAAGGTGTTTAACTGCTGCTGAAGCTGAAAGCAAAGTGGGGAACTGAAAATGGCATCGTTGAACAAGGTTTTTCTGATCGGAAACCTCACCCGCGATCCGGAGTTGCGTTATACTCCCGGAGGCATGGCGGTTTGTGATCTCGGTCTGGCTACCACCCGGCGTTTTACGGTCAACAATCAGGAGCGCGAAGAGACCTGTTTTGTGGACATAACCGTCTGGGGAAAAGTAGGTGAAAACTGCAAAAATTTTCTTGAAAAAGGCAGCCCGGTGATGGTCGAGGGGCGTTTGCAGCTTGACCAGTGGGAAGATCAGAGCGGAGTGAAAAGATCAAAGCTCCGGGTTGTCGCCGAGTCGGTTCAGTTTCTCGGCGCGCGCCGCAATGCTCCCGGAATGGACGGAGGCGGTTATGCCCCCGGCAATCAGGGGGGAGGCAGTTTCCGGCAGAGTTACTCCGGCAATTCCGGTAATTACGGCGGTGCTCCGGCCGGAGGCCAGCAGTACAGTCAGCCGCAGTCGGGGAATTACAGCCGGAGCAATCCGGTTCCTGCCGCGCCGCCGATACCGCCGCCGTCGTTTGCGCCGCCCTCAATGCCGGGCGGTACTGCCGGCGATATGGGAGAATCAGAGGAAGATATTCCGTTCTGATGTTCTCCTGCGATCGGTTCAGCGGGTTTATCAGCAAATAACAATATATCAACAAAGAATATAAAAAGAAGAAGGACAAATTATGGAAAACAACAATCGTCGCAGCCGCCGCAGACAGCCGGCCAAGCCGAAGGTTTGCCGTTTCTGCGAAGCCAAAGCCAATTACATCGACTTCAAAGATGCTGAACTTCTGGCGAAATTCCAGACGGAAAAAGGCAAAATCATGCCCCGCCGGATTACCGGAAACTGCCCGGATCATCAGAAGATGCTTTGCGAAGCGATCAAACGCGCACGCATTTTGAGTCTGGTTTACTAATCAGGAAAGGAGAAAAACATCATGGCACACGTCAAACTTATTCTCCTTGAGGATATCGAAAATCTCGGTCTGGCCGGTGAAGAGGTCAGTGTCGCTCCGGGTTTTGCCCGCAACTACCTGCTGCCCCGCAAGCTGGCGGCCAAGGCTACGCCCAACGTTCTTAAAATTCTTGCCGCCCGCCGCGAGCAGATCGAAGCCCGCCGTCAGGCTGAATTGGCCGAGGCTCAGGCTCTTGCCGCCAAGCTGGCTGAACTGGAACTTACCATTCCAATGCAGGCCGCCGCGGACGAACAGCTTTTCGGTTCTGTAACCCCGCGTATGATCAGCGAAAAATTGGCGGAAAACGGTTTCAATGTTGAACACAGCCGGATTCGTACCGAAGCGATCAAAACTCTGGGAAGTTTTGTGGCTGAAGTTAAACTTCACACCGATGTCAAAGCCGATGTGAAAATCTGGGTGGTTCGCGCCTGAAGCGCGGATCGCCGTTGAAACGTTGCTGTGGCAATGGAAGAAAAAAAACAGGGCAGAAGAGAGAAGTTCACACCGGAATCTACCGGTGAAGGACGCCCGCAGCCTCATAACCTTGAGGTGGAACGGGCGGTGCTCTCTTCCATGCTCCGCGATCCGGATGTGGGAGTGAATGTGGCGGTGGAGATACTTGGCTCCGCCGACGCGTTTTACTCTCATGTACACCGGATTATTTTTTCTGCCATCTGCGCAATACACAATTCCGATGACCGGAAAGTGGATCTGGTCACTCTGGCGAATGAACTCAAGCGCAATAACAGCCTTGATACCGTCGGCGGAGTGGAATTCCTGGCTGAACTCTATGACGCGGTGCCTACTACCGTACGCATGGAGTCGTGGTGCAATATTGTCCGGGAATACGCTACTTTGCGGCGGATGATCAATGTCTGTTCCGAATCTCTGGCCAAGTGTTACCAGCCCCAGAGTAATATCGGAGAACTTATCGATCAGATCGAGTCGGATATCTACGAGGTGCGTTCCTCTGAACTGAAAAGTTCAGTAGTGGAAATACAGGATATGCTGGAAAAAGAGTTCAACGCCCTCAAGGATATTCTGGAAAAAAAGGTTGAAGTAGGTATTAAAACCGGATACAATCAGCTGGATGAATACACCGGCGGATTGAAAAAAGGCGAAATGTTCGTATTGGCGGCACGGCCGTCAATCGGCAAAACCAGTATCGCGCTTAACATCATACGCAATATCGCGCTGAACAAGGTGCACAGCCGGACGGTGGCTTTCTTCTCGTTGGAAATGACAGCTGAACAGATTACCCGGCGTCTTTTGTGCACCGAGGCAAAGGTGGCGGAAAGCGCGTTTTGGAACAATACTTTCAGTCAGAACGACATGCCCCGTCTCACCGAGGCGGCGTCGAAGTTTATGGATGCCCGCATTCTGATTGATCCTACCGGCGGCATTTCCATCGCGGAACTGCGCGCCAAGGCCCGCCTGATGAAAATGCGGGATAAAATAGATCTTATTGTTATAGATTACCTCCAGCTTATGCATGGAAGCAACCGGGAAAACCGCCAGCAGGAAGTAGCGGAAATTTCCGGCGGCATCAAAGCCCTGGCCAAAGAGTTGAAAATTCCCATTCTGGTACTGGCTCAGCTTAACCGTGAAGTGGATAAAACTGCCGGGGCTTCCAGCAAACCCAAATTAAGTCACCTGCGGGAGTCCGGAGCCATTGAGCAGGACGCCGACGTGGTGGTGTTCCTGCACCGTAATCGCGATGATACCAAGGACAAGGGCGGGACAGTCCCGACCAAAGCCTGGCTGATTATAGAGAAAAACCGTAATGGACGAACCGGAGAGATGGAATTGGCGTTCCGTTCTGAATGGATGGAATTTGTGCTTCCTTCTCCGATATCGCCGGTGGAAGCCCCGCCGTCGATGGTGAAACATCAGGAGAGATGAATTGAAAAAGAGTGCCTTTGCGCTGACGCTTTTGCTGGCCGCAGCAAACCTTTTCGGGGGAAGGATTGCTTCGGTGAAGTTTGTTCAGAGCGGCCCTTCCAAACTGGATGAGAGCGTGCTGCTGATGAATATACAGTCAAAGACCGGGACGATTTACCGGGTGGATTCGCTGGATGAGGATATCAAGCATCTTTATTCCATTGGATACTTTGATGATGTCCGCGCCGAGGCAAAAGACAATGCTGCGGGTGAAACGGATATTACTTTTCATCTTAAACTTAAACCCCTGCTGCGGAAAGTGCTGATCGAAGGCAATGCCAAATTTAAAACCGCTGAATTGCTCAAAGAAACCACTTTGGCCCCCAATGGCCCTTTCAGTACGGCGAAACTGCGTGAAAGTGCGCAGAAACTGCGTGAATTTTACCGTTCCAAAGGTTACCATCAGGCTACGGTCACCCCACGCGTGGTGGAGGTGGACAAGGATGGCAAAGAGATGGATGCCGTTTTTACGGTGGCGGAACATTTGCGCCTAAAGGTAAATAATGTGACTTTTGAGGGCAACAAGGCTTATGGGGAAGGGGAGCTCAAAGGCGTTCTTGCCAACCGGCATTCGTTTTTAAGCCGTTTCTTTGAAATTGGTCTTTATGATGAACATGAACTGGAGAATGATAAACTCCGGCTGCGTGATCTCTACATGAACAAAGGTTATCTGGACTTCAAGGTGGATGAAATAAAAGTCACCCCGGATCCGGAAGATCCGGAGTATGTGGACTTGCATTTTGTTCTTTCCGAGGGTGAACCCTATACCGTGGGGGACATTACCATCCGCGGCAGCACGGAGATGAAGCCGGAAGAGCTGCTTAAATTCATTCCGCTGGAAAGCGGCGGAGTTTACAGTCTGGAAAAGGAAAATGCCGGTAAACAGCGTATCAGCAGAATTTATAATGGCCGCGGATTTATTGATTTTTATTGCAAAGTGAACCGTAATGCGGATTACGCCACTCACAAAGTGGATCTGGTTTTTGAATTGGCTGAGGGGCGCAGGCAGTATGTTAATAAAATTATTATCAAGGGTAATACTGCCACCAAGGAAAAAGTTATCCGCCGGGAACTGGCAATTCAGCCGGGAGACCCGATTGACCGTAACCGTCTGGATGCCAGCAAATCCAGATTGATGGGGATGGGATACTTCCAGAAAGTGGACATTAATACCGTCAATGCAGATAAACTGGATGAAAAAAATATTGAAATAAAGGTTGACGAAAGACGTGATTTCATCAACTTCAAAATCGGCGGCGGTTTCTCCGATATGAACAGTCTGGTGGGGATGATCGAAGCCTCCAGCAACAACTTTGATATTACCGATCCCGGCAACTGGTTCTACGGAGGTGGACAACGGCTGAGAGTACGGGGGATTGCCGGTATTGATACTTACGGGTTTAATGTGGATTTTACCGAACCCTGGTTTCTGGACCGCCGTATAAGATTTGATCTTTCCGGCTACATGAACGAGATAAATTACAGTAAATGGGATGAAGTCCGTACCGGAGTGAGGACCGCGATTACCGCCCGGATATTTGATGAATTTACCAGTATTACCGGAGGTTACAAGTTTGAACAGGTTAATGTCCGCAATATGGATGACGGCGTATCCCAGGAACTGCTCGACCAGAAAGGCCGGCAGTGGGTGAGCCAGTTTTCTGTTATGCTTGACCGGGACACCAGAGATAACCTGATTGATCCTACCAGCGGATATAACATCAATGTTCTTGGTGCGGTATCTCCGAAGTTGGCGGGATCAACGGAAAACTTTTACCGGCTGGAAGCCAAAGGCAGCTATTATTACTCCTTCTGGGACAAGGCGATTGTTCTTATGCTGGGAGCCAAAATCGGAACGGTTGCCAACTTTGACCGGGATAAAGAGGTGCCTTTATTTGAACGCTACTTCCTGGGCGGCGGAGACAGTTTGCGGGGATTTCCTTACCGGGAAGTGTCGCCGGTGGATGAAAACGGAGCCAATGTCGGCGGTCAGTCCATGCTGTTGATTACCGGTGAAGTTTCGCATCCGATCTGGCGGTTTATCCGCGGAGCGGCCTTTGTCGATATCGGCAATGCCTGGGCTGATTCCTATAACTACTCGCTTAATAAAATCAATATCGGTGCCGGTTACGGTTTGCGGATAAAACTTCCTTACCTCAATGCCCCGATACGGCTGGATTTGGCTTATCCGGTGCTGAGCAATCAGGAAGATCTGGATAAGAAACTGCGTTTTCACTTCAATATGGGATTTACATTCGGACGATGAAAGAGTATTCTCCTGATTTGAATGGTCTGCATGAAATAATAAAAAAACTCCGTTCTCCGGATGGATGCCCCTGGGACCGGGTTCAGACGGCGGAGAGTCTGACGCCCTGCATAAGTGAAGAGTGTGCCGAACTGATTGAAGCCATTGAAAATAAAGATGAAGAAAATATCCGTGAGGAACTCGGCGACATATTGATGAATGTGGTTTTCCAGGCGGAACTGGCGGAAGAAAGAGGCAGTTTTACCCTGACTGATGTGGTGCGTTCGATTAATGAAAAGATGATCCGGCGTCACGTTCACGTTTTCGGAGAAGCCTCTGCGGATAATCCGGAAGAG
Organism: uncultured bacterium; assembly: GCA_949286445.1. Classification (GTDB taxonomy): domain Bacteria; phylum Verrucomicrobiota; class Lentisphaeria; order Victivallales; family Victivallaceae; genus CASECL01. The sequence goes on from CASECL010000170.1 coordinate 13,459, forward strand.
GTGCTTAAACTCTGGGACAAAGTCAAAGCCGGAGAACACCGGGAGGACCGCAAAAGTCTGCTTGACGGCATAGCTCAAACCATGTCTCCGCTGTCCCGGGCGGAAAAATTGCAGAAGAAGGCCGCCAAGGTGGGGTTTGACTGGAACAATTCCACTGATATTGTGAAAAAAATCCGGGAGGAACTGGAAGAGTACGAAACGGCGGCGGCTTCAGGCAATGAAGAAGCCGCGGATGAGGAACTGGGCGACCTGCTTTTTGCGGTAAGCAATCTGGCCCGGCACCGGAAACGGGCAAATTCAGACGCGCTGTTGCGTCAGGCGAACCGTAAATTTGAACGGCGTTTCCGTTATATTGAACAGCGTTTGACCGAAGCGGGGAAAAAGCTGGAGGAGGCTTCCCTGGAAGAGATGGACGCTTTATGGAATGAGGCCAAGAAATATGATAAGTAGTTTACTTATAAAATTATTTGTTCATGACAATCAGCACCCGGAAATACCCCGGGTGCGTTTTGCATACGGCATGCTGAGCGGCGGCGTTGGCGTGGTGGTGAACATATTGCTTTTTATTGTAAAAATCGTTATCGGTCTGCTTTCCGGATCAATTGCTATATGTGCGGATGCGGTCAATAACCTTTCCGATGCCGGGTCGTCGCTGGTGACGCTTTTCGGGTTTAAACTGGCGTCCAAGCCGGCGGATAATGACCATCCTTTCGGGCATGGGAGACTGGAATATATTGCCGGATTGATTGTGGCACTGCTGATTATCGCGGTGGGGCTTAATTTTCTCAAAGAGTCGGTATTGCGGATATTCCGTCCGGTAAAGCCGGATTTGGACGGGCTTATGCTTGGAATTATTATCGGCAGTATGCTGTTTAAAGTATGGCTGTTTTTCTTTTACCGGAAAGTAGGGAAAATTATTAAGTCGGAAACCGTTTTTGCCGCTGCTTTTGACAGTTTAAGCGATTTAGCCGCAACCTTTGTTGCAGTGGCGGCGGCAATAGCCGGCAGATATACTGATTTTCCGGTGGATGGCTGTGCCGGTGTGGTGGTGGCGGTTATGATTCTTATTGGCGGGGGCAAAGTATTGCGGGAAACGGTAAGTCCATTGCTGGGGGAAATACCGGATCACGAGTTGGTGGATAAGTTAAAGAACTGTCTCTTGAACTGTCCAGGAATTTGCGGGGTGCATGATATAATTATTCACAATTACGGGCCGAACATGTACTTTGCCACGGCTCATGCCGAGGTGAACCGGGAAGGGGAACTGCTGGCTATGCACGACATACTTGAAGATGCGGAAGTGGAAGTGGCCAAACAGCTGCCGGTGAAACTGGTACTGCATTGTGATCCTTACAATACCGAGGATCCCAAAGTCAAGGAGTGGCGTGCCAGATGTGAGAATGCGGTAGGTGAATTTGACCGGAAATTTAAATTGTATGATTTCCGTCTGCTGGAACCGGAAAATAAACCGCGGGAGGCGCATTTTCATTTGCTGATTCCCCGCAGTTACATATTCAGCAACGAAGAAATTAAAGAGAAACTGCTGGAAAAAATCAGGGTTTATGATCCGGAAATAATAATAGATATTGAGTTTGTCAATGCCTATGTCTAAGTATTTTTCCATTGTTTTTTCCAATGGGAAACTTTTTCTCGGCTGGCTTCTGCCGGTGATGTTTTTTCTGCTGGTGTCATTGGGATTTACCGGCTCTTCGCTGGGGTGGTATAAAAATTATCCCGGCGCGGCGGTGGTGGCTGAGCTGATTGGAGAACGCAAGCTTGCCGGACAGTATCGCGGCATCCGGGGGGATGAATTTATTGCCCACGGAACTCCCAATGCCATTGCTCAATATTTGGCTGATCCGCAATTTCCCCGCAAAAACTTATCACTTGGCCTTGAGGGGAGGGATTTCCTGGTTCTGCATGATTTGGGGGCACCGGTAAAACATTTTTCCATGGTGTTCCGCCCGGCGGACTGGGGATTTTTTCTGCTTCCTTTACGTCAGGCTCTGGCGTTTTACTGGTTTTGCCCCATCTTTCTGGGGATGACGGCGTTGTGGCTGCTGATGAACCGTCTTTTCCCCCGGCAGGAGTACATCAATTTTATTTTATCTGCCGGGGCAATCGTTTCTCCCTATGCGGCAGGGTGGTCTTTCTGGCCGGTGAACAATATTTACGGACTTTGCTTTGCCGCGCTGGCGGTGCTTAAACTGGCTGAAAGTGCCGGTAATAAACCGGACAACTGGAAAAATCAGCTGAAAAATATCTCCTGGGCTCTGCTTTTTGCCTGGGGATTGGGCTGTGCCGCATTATCGCTTTATCTTCCGCGGGTAATTCCTGCTGCGTATGTTCTGGCGGTTTTGACGCTGGCGGCATTAAGCGGTAATTCCGGAAACGGCTGGAAAAATATTTTTTCCGGAGCGAAATTATGGTATCTGATCTTTTTCTCGTTAATGTTGACTGCGGCATTGCTGTTATGGCGTTACGATGCGCGCGAAGCGGTGGAAAGTATTCGCAATTCCGCTTACCCGGGGCGGCGCCGGATGCCGGGAGGGAGTATGGCATTATGGGAAATGCTGAAAGGGTATTTGGGATTTTTTACCGTTTACCGGACCGGTTATTCCAATCAGTCCGAGATGCAGTCTGTTTTGAGTGTATTTCTGCCCTGGCTCATTCTGGCGGCTGCGGCATTCCGGAGTTTCCGGAAAAACGGATATTTCTGGACACTGCTGATTATTTCAACCGTGATAATGGTCTATCAATTTGTCGGATTTCCCGGCTGGCTGGCAAAAATTACGCTGTTTGAGCTGTGCAATCCGCCGCGGTGCGCCATGGCTCTGGTGTTGGCGCAGACGATGTTTTTTGCATTGCTTTATTCGCAATGGAAGAACGGCTGTTATCCCCGGTTTGGGTTACGTTTTTCTCTGATTGCCGTCATTATTGCGGGAGGTGCGGCAGCGGTAATTATGTCACATGGCACCGGAGCGGTTTTTGCCGGGATCAGAAGTTGTTTTTCTCTGCCGGTTTTTCTGGTGCTGTCCGCCGCGGCAGCAGGATGTTTTCTGCTGGTAACTTTCCTTTTTTTCTACAATATCAGGTACGGTTTACTGGTGTATGCCGGAGCAAATCTGCTCCTGGGAGCGGTGTTCAATCCGGTTTGTATCGCTCCGGAAAGAGTGGAAAATCATCTGGTGAAGCGTTATGAAAAGGATATTGCCGATTTGCGTTATGGAGGGCGGACATTGTTTGCCAGCGGCAACAATTTTCTTGCCGTGCTGCACTTCCTGTCCGGCGGGAAATCGCTGAATGGATATTTTATGTACCCGGATGAAAAGCTCTGGCAGCTCTTTTTCTCAAAGCAGAAGAATGCGGAAAATTTCCGCCGGATGAATCACCTGGATGCGGAGATTATTCCTCCGGAAGAAGAATTTTCTGCCTCCATACCCCACAGTGACCGGATTAAACTGTCTTTCCCGGCGGATTACGATTTTTCTGTAATACCGGCTGATGTGCTGGCGGTGCCGGCAGGAGAAAGTGGATTTGAAGCAATTCTGAATAAAAATACCACCCTGACACGCTTATTTTCTGAGGATGGAATTATTTTCTATCAGATCAAGTCCCGCCGAGAGTGATTTTTATCGGGGGGAAAACAAGCACTTGACTGATTGACTGACCGATCCGTATGGCGGTTATCACCGCAATTAAATGTAAAAGCCGGGAGCGAAAGGCAAGAGTTCTTCAGGTTCAAGTTTATGCGCATTTATGCAAAACAGTCTGAAGATCGGTTGCTTTTTCGCTCCCGGCTTTTGCCGTATCATATATTTTTACATAGTCGATTATGCAAAAGTCGATTTTGGCTTTAGATAAGGCGGCAAAGCCGAC
>CASECL010000171.1 GCA_949286445.1 uncultured bacterium
CGATGCTCTACCGACTGAGCTATCAACCCGCCGAAAGCTCTTTCATGGTTTCCTGCGCGTCTCCTTAATTTACACTCATTTGTGATTTTTTCAAGTCGTACAGGAAAAAAATTTCAATATTTCATTTGCGGCGGATATTCAGTTTACCGGTGACTTCCATATAGGCGTCGCGGTTTTCACTGGCAAGGTACTTCAGCAAACGTTTACGACGATTGACCATAGCCATCAGTCCGCGCTGCGTGCTGAAGTCTTTCGGATTGGCTTTCAGATGCGCAGTCAATTCAGTGATGCGGCCGGAAAGAATAGCCACCTGAACTTCCGGGCTTCCGGTATCACCCTCTTTGCGGGCGAAAGTCTTGATCAATTCTGTCTTTTTGGCTTTGTCCATCTTTCTGTTCTCCTCGTTTTTTTACTGTTTCGCGTCCGGCCGCCATCAAATCGCCATGGACTTGAACTGCGATCAGTGACCGCCGTGACCGTCATTGTTCTTTACAATACACCGTAATGGAGATTTTTCAAGCTGAATAATAAAAATATTTGCTTTTTTTTTGAAAAAAACAATTTGTAAATTTCATCAGCCGGGATTAAAATACTCTATATAATATAAAATGTCAAACTTCGCAGGTGTCAACAATCATGTCAAAAATAAAAGTGCTTATTTGCGGTTTCGGGCAAGTCGGACGCATGCTCTACCGCCATTTAAAACAACAGGATGATTTTATCGTAGCCGGTATTGTTGACCGGGACGAGAGTATCGCCGGAAAAACGGTGGCCACGGTCCTGGGAGAAGGCGATGACCTCACGATCATAGCAAAATCGCTGGATGACTGGCAGGGCTGTGCCGACGGAGCTATGGTTACCACGGTATCCGACGGTCAGGAATGCGCTGAACTCATGATGCAGCTGTTCAAACGTAAACTCAATGTGGTCACCAGCTGTGAAGAACTGTTTTTCCCGGTTGACCGGAAAATAGCCGCAGAACTGGATCAGGCGGCGAGGCAGTATGAGTGTGCGGCGGCCGCGGCGGGGATTAATCCGGGATTTCTCATGGATTATCTTCCAGCCGTTCTCTCCGGATGTTCCGGAAATATCAGAAAAGTACGCATCAGCCGGATTCAGAATGCCGCAGTCCGGAGAATGCAGTTCCAGAAGAAAATAGGTGCCGGGTTAAGTCTGGCCAAGTTTGAGGAACTGAAAAAAGCCGGCACGTTGCGTCACGTCGGGTTGTCCGAGTCGGTATCATTTCTGGCTGCGGTGCTGGGATGGGATCTGGATGAAATCACTGAAAGCATCGCTCCTGTCGTCAGCGGTTGTGATTACAATATTCCCGGAGCCATTCCGGTAAGAGCCGGCGAAGTACGCGGTGTTCACCAGACCGGCTCCGGAATTATCCGGGGTGAAAGGGTTATTCAACTGGAATTTGTAGCCGCAGTAGGCGAGCCGGAAAGTTATGACCGGGTTAATATTTTCGGAGAACCGGAAATAGAAAGCACCATCCGTGGCGGCGTCAACGGCGATGCCGGTTCATGCGCGGTGCTGGCAAATGTAATGCGCTCACTGCTGCTGGTAAGACGTCATGGATTTTTCAATCTTGCGGAACTTCCGCTGATACACGGGAAAGGAATTTCGCTGTGACACCAGGAGTCCATATTTACGGCATAAGCCATCTCGGTTTACAGCGGAAGAGCAATGAAGATTCTTTTGTGATCTGGCAGGATCAGAAAGACAATACGCCATCACTCATTGTTCTTTGCGACGGCATCGGCGGACACTTCTGCGGCGATCTGGCAAGTTTAAGCTGCTGCCGTTCTTTTCTCTCGGAATGGCGGAAAATGGATAACGGAGAAAAAATAACTTCTCATTATGAAGCAGAAAAGTTTCTGTCTGAAACCGCGCAAAAAAGCAATCTGAATATCTATTCCCGCAACTTGAGAGAAAAATTTCCCCGTCCGATGGGCTGTACTCTTACAGCGGGAATTTTGCTGTCCGGAGCATTTTATTTTGTCAACATAGGGGACAGCAGAATTTATTTTTACTCCTCAACTCAAAAACAACTCCGGCAGTTAAGCGTGGATGATGTTCTGGAAAATTCCAATCCCGGAAATTTATCCCACTCTCACTGCATAACTGGAGCCATCGGCATCAGTCCGTTGGCGGAATTGCATTGCGGCAAGCTCCGAATTCAAGCCGGAGACCGGATCTTATTCTGTTCGGACGGCTTGTTTGACGAAGTTCCGGATACCAGAATAGCCAGTTTGCTTGGAGCGGCTTCAAGCGCAGACGAGGCGGCTTCGGCTCTGGTTCGTGAAGCTCTCATTGCCGGAGGAAATGACAATATTACCGCCATTTGTGTCTTCTGCTGAATATATCCACCGGAAAAACGCATACGCCGCATAATAAAGCAGAATGGCAGTATTTTTCACTTCGCTGTTTGCTGTCAATTGAAACAGAAATTGTCCGTTATCGAAGATAATTTGATAAAAATACCTGTAATGCTACGGAGATGGCTTTCATAGGGCAGAAAAAAACCAGATTTCCCGACGGTTTAAATGCCGCCGGGTATGATGATATTTTCCATTTTTCCAGAATCAGAATTTACCGGATGTAAAATCAGCCGGAATTACAAAGCATCACCTGTCATGCGCCCTGCGCCAGTCAACCTTGCCCTGCCCGGGTGGACAAAACTAATTTCCACAAAAAACCGGCAATTAAAAAAATTTTACACGGCAGGATCATGCAAGACCGGAGAAAACTATATTTTCCGGTTCTACTACCTGCCTGCTTCACGGAAATACGAATTGCCGGAGAAAATCCCTCTTACTGCTGCGCAACCGGCTGACGCAATAATTCACTTAAATTCTGAGGCAATACCACATCTTTTCCCGGAACCGGCTGCCGGGTGATCTTCAAAGTGCCGTTGATCCAGTTGCCATAGCGGTCATAACGTACTTCAAATGCTCCGTCCTGTCCGGAAAGTTCGGCATCAAATTCTTTTTCCCAGCCGGAAACGCCGGTAAATGAACGATCTTCTGTCCGCTTCACTTTGCCTCCGAGCCGGGAAATACTCGAATCAGGGAAGGCACATTTTCTCTCCACCCTGGAACTGATGGAAAGCTCCGGATACCGTGACAGCAGCTGCGATATCCCGCCAATTTCCTGCGGAGTAAGATCGCAGGCCAAAATATGACCTGAAAAATCCGCCCGGGGCAATATTCTGCTTATCGTATCCTGGAAAATATCGAAGTGACGCCCCTTCAAGTACTTTGAATTGCGGTAATTTAAATCAAAACTCCGTTCACTGTAAAACAAATCAAACCCGTCTGCACTTATTATCCGCCCTCTTGCCGCCGGTATATTACCGTGATGATAAACATGGCTTTCTCCCCATGCCAGAATTTTTTCCCGGTTAAGCACTCCTATCTGCAGAAAACGCAGAACCATAGCGGCAAGAAATACAAAAAATATTACCAGCAGTATTCTGGCCCGGCGCTGTACAAGACTGTTATTCAATTTCAGCTTCTTTCATTATTTGCCGCGTTCCTGCTCAAAGTAAGAAGCGAAGGTATCAGTGAGTAATCCGTGGATAACGGCAGTTGATGAAAATTATATTTTTTCAATTTATTCAGAGCCTCTCCGCCTATATTGCCGCCCAGCAGAAAAACACTCTTGACATTCTCAGGTATTTGCGGGTGTTCCGGCAGCGGCAGACCCAAAAAAACAATATCACACTCTTCCGGCTCTGTCAGGACATGTCCGTGCAATAGAAACAGGCGGCGCAGAATTTCAGCCTGATCAGGATTGGATACCTGAAGTGAAATCTTGAACTTTTCCTTGCCTTTTGCGTGGCTGATGCCGTGGCGTACCTTGGAGAATACCGGAGAATACTCAAGATTGGAATCCCCGAGCAACGAGTCATCCGGCAAAACCGCAGCCCGGTCAAAGGACAAGGTAAATACATTTCTTGAATCGGCATCAGAACCGGAAGATGCCCGGGCTCCAACAGTCGGGGCATACAGACAAACCAGCTCCATACCTGATTTGGAAAAATCCGCTCCGCTTCCATCCGGTCTTCCCACCTGGGACAATGCCAGCGTTTTTTCGCTTCTGCGGCGGTCCCGGACAGAAAAAGTCACTTTCACTCCATCGTCTTCACACAGGTAACACACCTCTTCTCCGTATCCGCAAATCCGTCCGATGGCCCGGATCATAATCATCAGAAGCTGTTGAACATTTTCCCGGTCGGCGCAAAGTTTTTCCGGAGTTCTTCCGGTCATCAGATTGATCAGCTTCACCCCGCGTTCCTGAAGCGCAAAACGATTACCGTCAAACAAGTTCTGCATTAAATCCCCGGTGCGGAAAACCTCGCGGCGCAGATGATCAAATGAACTGCTCTGCACTCCAAGATCACCTATTTCCCGCATATGTTCACTCATCACCCGGATCCGTGAGAGATGGTGGGTAAAAAACTCCGCCCATTTTGCATCAGTTTCCCCTCCCTCATTTTTAAGCAATTCTGCTGCTCCACCCAGCAGAGACACCGGAGCAATCAAGTCATTTATATAATAAACCATCAACTGATTTTTCAATCTGGCCCGGTGTTCAGTTTCCTGCTTAAGCTCCTGTTCCCGGATGTAACTCTGGCGCAGTTTATTTTCTGTATCCAGCTGATAATCACGCAAAAGATTCAGTGCCTGACGCAATTCTTCCATCTCCTCCACCCGGCTTTGACGCCAGTGCAGCGGAGCAATCTGTTCACGCCCGGTGAGCCGTTCCGCAAAGCGGATAAAATGCTCCAGCGGCAAAAGCACCTCTCTCCGGCTGTAAAACAGCCAGAAAAGCGTGTACGCCGCCACTGCAACCACCGTAATAATAACCAGCGGCAATTCAAGCCCGGCAAGAATTACGGCAATGAGAATTACAAATCCCAATACCACACTTAGCAGTACAAAATTATATTTCTGCGTGATTTTCATTTTTTCATCCGGAATCAGTACAGCGGAATTTCAAACAAAAACCGGACCGCGGGGAAAAATCTCCTGCAGCCCGGTTTTCCTGCTTTTTAAAAAGCCCGGAACAGCTCCGGCTTATTTCTTCTCAAACAGACTGCGGATACGGGCGCCGATGACTTCAACTTCATGTTTGCCCAATTCTTCGCGTTTGCTCTTAAGATTTTTGGCTCCGCTTCTGGCCTCAGCAATCCATTCACGGGCGAATTTGCCGGTTTCGATATCTTTCAGGGATTCTTTCATCCGTTCCTTGACATCCGGAGTGATAATCCGGGGTCCATTGACATATTCACCCCATTCAGCGGTGTTGGAAATAACCGCATTCATCTTCTGGATGCCGCCTTCATAAATCAGGTCAACAATCAATTTGACCTCATGGACGCATTCGAAATAAGCCATTTCCGGCGGATAACCGGCCTCGACCAGTACTTCGAAACCATACTTCATCAGGTCAACCAGACCGCCGCAAAGCACGTTCTGTTCACCGAAGAGGTCTTCATAGGTTTCCTGTTCCATGGTGCATTCCAGCACCCCGGCCCGGGTGAGACCTTCCGCCTTGGCTATAGCCAAAGCCACTTCTCTGGCCTTGCCGGTATAATTCTGCTTTACCGCGATCAGACCGGGAACACCGAATCCCTCAACAAAACGCTTGCGAACCTCGGTGCCGGGTCCCTTGGGGGCAACCATGATAACATCGACATCGGCCGGAGGAACGATTTCTTTGAACACAAAGTTGAAACCGTGTGAGCAGCAAAGAGTTTTGCCGGTGGTAACATAGGGGGCAATCTCCGCGGCATAAACCGGACCCTGTACTTCATCCGGCATGAGAATATGGATAATATCCGCTTCTTTGGACGCTTCCGCTACGCTCAAAACCTTGAAACCGTCCTGTTTGGCGGCATCACAGGATTTTCCCGGACGGATACCGATAATAACTTTAGCACCGGAATCACGCAAGCTCAATGCCTGAGCTTTGCCCTGGCTGCCGTAACCGATAACCGCAATTGTTTTGCCATTAAGAACACCAAGATCGGCGTCCTGATCGTGAAGAATTTCCATTTGAACTACTCCTCGTTTATGGTTTGACTGTGTTTTACAAACCTCTGTGTATTAATATAACATTCCCTGATGCTTTTACAAGTATTATTGCAATAAAAAGCCCAATTTGGACAATATTAACCGGGCTTTTTCATCCCCCCCGGTCACCCGATAGGCGGAAAACTCCCGGCGTATCGGATAATCACCCCTCAATTTTTCAAAAATTTTCGGATTTTCCGCCAGCCTTCCGGCATCAAGACGCACATCATACGATACATTTACCGCGGCACGGATCTGACCGTACACCGTATCATTTTCCGGCAGACTTATCACCGGCGTCAATGGAGGCGGCACCACATCTGGATAGTAATCGGCAAGCTCCGGAATCTGGAAAATTTCTGCCGCCCGGCGGACTATCATACTGCTGCCATTGGCTTTGCCGTCGGTGGAATACCCCGCAATATGCGGTGTAGCTATGGCGGCATTTTTCCGCAATTCCGGATCAATATCCGGTTCATTGCGCCAGACATCCAGCACATAACTCCCAACCCGGCCGGACTTGAACGCCTGCTTCAATGCTTCTTCAACCACCGTTTCACCCCGGGAAGTATTGATAAACAAGGCTCCTTTTTTCAACCGTCCGAAAAATTCATCTCCGGCAAAATCACGGGTGGAACTATCCAGCGGGACATGCAGGGTAACCACATCGCTTTTTTCCAGCAATTCCTCAAGCGGAGTGAATTTTCCCATTCCCTCTTTTTCCGCCCGCGGCGGGTCATTGAGCAGCACAGTCATTCCCATGGCTTCCGCCGCCGCCGCCACTTTGCTGCCCACATTTCCCACCCCGACGACCCCGATGGTCATCCGGTCCAGTGGCAGCTCAAGATTGAGCAGAACACTGGTCATATACTGCATTACTGAAGTGGAATTACATCCGGGGGCATTGCTCCACAAAATGTTATTTTCCGCCAGGTACTCTGTATCAATATGGTCAAACCCGATAGTAGCGGAACCGACAAATTTAACTCCGGTTCCGGACAACAATTCCCGGTTGACCCTGGTCCGGGTCCGGGTAATCAGGCAATTGGCATCACTCAAGTCAGCATTGGTTATCTCTCTGCCGGGCAGATATTTTACCCTGCCGTACGGCTCAAAAACTCCGCGCAGAAAAGGTATTTTATCATCACAGACGGCAATAATTTTGCTGTGTTCATTAAGCAGCATATCCACCGGGGTGAAATTCTTTTTTTCTGAATTGCATTTTTTGCAGCATACCACCAGATTTCCCCTGGTACTGCGGCCGCCGCGGGCAATCGGAACCAAATGATCCAGAGTCAGCTGCTCCCGGGGAAATTTTCTGCCGCAATAATGACAGATACCTTTATTCAGCAGATTTTGGAAATAACTGCTCTTTCTCAGCACCCGGGCCTTTTCCCGTTCCCGTTTCCGGGTAGCCGCATCAACGGTATGTTCAAAAAAGTCATCCATGAGCTACAAACGCCTTTCTGCCGCGCTTTTTTCAATGCAGTCTGTCCCCCCTCAGGCAATCACCGGCATGCTATACTCTGCGGTGATTACTTTGCCGTTTCAGCCCAGAGATCGTCAAGAATTTCCTGTATTTTTCCCAAACAACCGCCGCAGGCACCGCCGGCTTTGCAGTAATGGGTGATTTCTTCAGCAGCATGAAGATTGTTTGCTCTGGCTACATTGCGTATTTTCGCATCGGTAACTCCAAAACACTTGCAGACAATAACTCCATCTTTGCCGTCATCTTCATTTATAGGATTTTTTTCACCGCGGTACTGCGCGATCGCCGCCTGCAATGCCTCCATACCCATTACGGAACAATGCATTTTCTACTCCGGCAGACTTCCGAGAGCGGCGGCGATTTCCTCGTTAGTAATTTTAGCCGCCTCGTCCAGGGTTTTGCCCTTTACCATCTCGGTAAGCACTGAAGAAGATGCTATGGCACTGGCACAGCCGAACGTTTTGAATTTTGCGTCGGTAATGACGTCATTTTTATCAATACTGAGAGTAAGTTTCAGCGCGTCCCCGCAGCTGGCATTGCCGACCTCTCCGGTAGCGGAGGGGTTTTCTATTTCTCCGACATTTCTCGGATTCATGAAGTGATCCATGACTTGATCGGTATAATTCCACATGATTTGCCTCGCAATATTTTTATGATAAGAAAATATAACCTGTTTTTGCTGAAATTCAAGCATAAAAAACATTTTTTATTCTACATTGAGTTGCAAAACCCGCTCCGGCATGCTATGTTCCGTGGCAGGTAGAACAGCAAACACTGCAGAAAATTTTTATCAGCGTCAGAAAAAATGTCAAAATTCAAATTTCATCTTAAAACCGGACGTAAAAACAATGGCGAAACCGTAGTTCTGGTGCATGGTCTGTTTCACCGCTCATTCATGTTTCTTTCCTTTGCCCGTTACCTGGCTGAACGCGGCTATGTGGTTTACAGTTACGATTACGCCAGCACCCGCGGCACGGTGAAGGAACTGGGGGACGGGCTGGCCGGGTATCTGCTTTCGCTCCGCCGGGAAATGCCGCCGGAAAGGCCGGTTCACCTGGTGGGACACAGCATGGGAGGCCTGCTGATAAGGTACGCAGTCAGTACCTGCGGCAACGAAATACATCCGGGGCGGATAATTATGCTCGGCACCCCGAACCACGGTTCGCCCATGGCTGACTATTACCTGAAAAAATTGGAATGGTCTCCGAAACTGGTGCGTTCACTGCCGGGTCTGGGTACTCAGGCAGATCATCCCGGGTTGCCGGAAGGGGTTGACTTGGGAGTTATCACAGCGGATTTTGACAACAAAGTGCCGGAAAAATCAACCCGGCTCGATAACTGCAAAGCATACTGCAACTTTCCACTGGGACACGTCGGATTGCTTTTTGACCGCAGGGTGATGGAAGCAGCGGAAAGGTTTCTCAGGACAGGATTATTTTGAAAAGAACTTCCATTCCCAGCCGGAAGATTTGGCCGCTTCTTTATTTTTTGGCGATACGCCGTAGAGGTTGAGCTTGCACACCGTGCCCTTGGACTGCATCAGTCTTTTTCCCTCCGGAGTTATCTCCAGACAGGGGTAAAGCGGGTTTCCGGTGCGGGCAAGGTAGTTGGCTTCCTCCAAAGCCCGGAGAAAAGCCATAATTCTGGCCGGCTTAAAATCTCCCAGCACGCCGAAAAACGGCAATTCATCCAGTCTTGACGCCGCAATATCCGGGCTTATTTTTCCGGCGGCCACGGCACATATTTTCCCTGCGCCGAACCGTCCGTTAAGTTTTGAAACAATACGCAGCAGCATTTTGGCCGCCGCATCCTCCTCTTTGGACAACTCCCTGCCGACGGCATAATTTCCCCGGCAGTTATCGCAGTTTTCGCACTGCCACCCGGAGGAATCTTCCCCGAAATATTCCAATATGAAACTTTGTCGACAGCGGGAAGTCTGAGCATACTTCAATACCTGATCCAGTTTTTCCAGTTCAAAATTCCGTTTATCGGAAATTTCGGAAAAATCAATTTCAAGCTCGGCTTCATCCGGGCGGAGCAATTCAGTACTGCTTCCGGCAAACGGCGGTTCCCACCGCAAACAATCACCGTCCAGTGTTCTCAATACCCGGCGGACCTGTTCAATATTCAATCCGGCAATATTGGAAAGTTCTTCCACCGTTACCGCAGTTTCATTATTGCCGAACATTCCTCCCACCCGGCTGATAAAACGTGAACGCTGAGTTTTTTCCGCTCCATGTTCGGCCAGCAGTTTACCGATGTCGGCGGCAAAACATAATTTCCCTCTGGCATCAGCTCGCCCGCCCCTGGCAACATAGCCGTATTTTTCCAGCAGTCGCAGAGCTGAACCAACCTGACTGGCACTTCTGGCCGCGGCAGTAAGCGGCACAATATCTTCCAGCGTAAGATAAATTGTATTGCTTCTGTGTCTTGCCGCCTCATAACGCAGAACGGAATAAACAGAATTAACCAATTCCGGGGACGGATTATTCAAATCTATCATAAATTCGTGAACATACCGGTCGGCGTAACTGAAAAGCATCCGGCATTCTGCTTCCTCACCGTCCCGCCCTGCCCGGCCGGCCTCCTGATAATATGCCTCCAGCGATCCGGTCATATTGTAATGAATAACTCTTCTTACATCCGGCCGGTCAATCCCCATGCCGAAGGCATTGGTGGCGGCAAGCACCGGGCACGGTGAATTCATAAATTCATCCTGTGCACAGGTACGTTCCGCATCCGACATTCCGGCATGGTAAGCAATGACACCGAAATTTCCGGCCAGTTCATCCACCGCCTTTCTGGTGGCGGCATAAATTATAGTTGGCTTGGGCTCCCGCAGTATTTTATCAATCAGAGCTTCCTTATCCTCTGCTTTCGGGGTATTGCAGAGCTCAAAACGCAAATTCGGACGGCGGAACCCTGCCACAATTACCTCCATTTGCGGCCGTTTCAGCTGCACGGCAATATCCTTTCTCACCATGGGCGTGGCGGTGGCGGTAAAGGCGCAGATCTGCGGTATTTTGAATTCCCCGGCAATTGCCCCGAGCCGGAGATAGGCCGGACGGAAATCATGTCCCCACTGACTGATACAGTGTGCTTCATCCACAATCATGGTATGAGGCGGACAATTTTGCAGCAAATTCCGGAACGCAGGCAGATCCAGCCTTTCCGGAGCGACATAAAGCAGCTTTATTTCGCCATTGAGGACGCGTTTTACCGTATCTCTCTGTTCGGACACAGTATTTGCGCTGTTGAGGAATGCAGCGGGAATGCGGCGGCGTTCCAAAGCATCGACCTGGTCTTTCATCAATGAAATAAGCGGTGATATAACAATGGCATATCCGGGCCGGATAAGCATAGGCAGCTGATAGCAGAGGGATTTTCCGGCTCCGGTGGGCATAATTACAGCAACATCATTTCCGGCCTCGATTTTGCGGATAATATCCTGCTGATGATCCAGAAACTTATCAAAATTAAAATACTGTTTTAATGCCTGACGTATCAAGTCCATAATTATATATCAATGCCACTGCCGGTCCGGAG
>CASECL010000172.1 GCA_949286445.1 uncultured bacterium
AACTCCGTCTCAAGCCATCTGTGATCGGGTCAAAACGGATAATTTCCACCGTGTAATCAATCACCCCGCCCGGATGCGCCACCCATTGGCCGCCCACCATCCACTGGTAATCAGTGTTTTCCCTGAAGGCATCCCCCATGCCGCCGTGCCATCCAGCCATACCGGTACCGGCAGAAACTGCTTCACGGAGATTGCTGAATTCTTCTTTGCCGATTTTGGACATTGTCCACACCGGAACAATCAGATCATATTCTTTCAATTTGGGCAAATCCAGCAATACATCAAGGGTATTCACCCGGTCAACCCGGCAGCCGTCAGCCTCAAGCAGCCGGTGAAATATTGCTGAACACTGTTCCGGTTCATGGCCATCCCAGCCGCCCCAGGTTATAAGTACTTTTTTTTCCATGATTATAAATTCCTTATTTATTAAAAACGGACTATTTCACGTCCATCACGGACAATTTTCACCGCGCTTCCGGTATTGGAAAATTCAATCACATCGGTCTGATTTTTCCATTTGATTTCCGCCCGGTTGTTTTTCCGGTCATAGCTTATTCCGGGTATTTCATCTCCCATTTTGAACGGCATCATCAAAATCTTGAAGTTGCCATTCACCGCCCGGCGGTTTATTTCCAGACGCGAAGTTGCTTCCGTGGTTCCGGCGTGCATTCCGGAACGCAGCTGCTGAACAATCCTGATCGGCAGCGGAGATTCTCTGAGCTGATTGCCTATTCCCCTCACTCCGGTGTAATCATCATCCAGCGAGGCAATAAACAGAGCCGGTGTCCCGCGGGGAATAGCCGGTTCATTGCCCATTCTCCAGTCATCACCGGATGGAACGGCGGCAAGCACGGCAGAAGCTACACAGGGCAGCGGGAGTTTCTGTTTGATCAGGCGGACATCTTTGGGCAACTGCAAAAGCCAGGTGTAATCATGTTCATCTTTGCCATCTTTGACGATAAATTCACTCTGAAGCATATAGGGGTGTTTTCCGCGTACCAGAATACTGTTGCGTTCGGCTTTGACCACCGGGTTTTTGCCGGCGATACGCATCATCGGTCCCCAGGGCTGGATATATTCATTATCGCCCCATATACGCATACGGTAATGCTGTGTGCCGCGGTAAACATCAACGACTTCCGGGTCCGTTTCCACTGAAAGTTTCCAATCCTTCGCTTCCGGAAGTGTCCAGGAGTAATGCGCCGGATTGGTCCAGCCAAAATTATAAGCGTTGGATACATCGGACATCAACTGAGCGGCATCAGGGGTGGATTCCAGCTTCAGTACCCTGACTTTGGGGGCGGCACTGATATCGGCGTATCCCAGATTATCGATAAGAACCGTATTATGTGCCGAAGCATTATTCATTTTGGGGCCGTTTTCCACTGCCCAGATTTTACCGTTTCCGGCCAGATAGAAGTGTCCGGCATCAAAGTGCTGATGGCCGACAGTGCTGAAATCAGGCCGTGCCTCAACCATCATGAATACTGCGTCCGGGGAATTTGAACTTCTGGCATACAGCAAACCATGACGGTTATCAGTGTAATCAAGCGGCATATCTGTATTTTTCCGATCCAGACTGAAATCCGGAACTGCGCAGTAATAGGGGGTCATTCCCAATGCGGCGGCAGTAAAAAACCCGAGTCTTGCCACCTGGTTGGGCTTCATACGGTTCAATTCATCCTTGAATTTTACCGGATCAAAGTTTTTCATCCCAGCATACTGATTGGCGAGCACCAATCCGGCAACTTTATCTCCAGGATAAAAATTAATCATCGGAGCAGCAAAATTAGTTTTAGCGCATCCCCAGGTGCCGTTGTTCAATGCCCAATCTCCCGCCGGAGTGAGAGATTGTGCCTGCATGACCATATTTTTCTTAAAATGGGGGTGTCCAAAATAATTTTTTCCTCTCCGGGCAAAAATAATCATGGCTTCCAAGGCATACTGCAATCCGGCACCGTTTTTGCCATTGGTTTCAAATATTGTTCCAGCCGGGCTGAATCCCCAATCCAGAAAACCTTTCAAAGTCCGTTCCGCGGCATCTCTGGCATCGGGATCAAAGCCGTCTTCGCCCTCAATGCTCATTAAAGTAACCAGAAAACTCATATCCCAGCTCACCCAGTTGGTCTCCGCCCAACGGGCCGGTCCATTCATACCGTAAGCCCGTCCGCCTCTGGTGACGTCAGAGATGAGTGAACGCATGAATTTCCGATCATCTTCACTCATGAAACGTGCACCGAGATCATAATTCATACCCAGATTATCTGCGGCGACAATCTGATGTTTCCCTCGCCAGAAATAAGCCGGAATAGTATGATTTTTTTCATTTTCAGCAATAAATTTATCAATCAGCGGTTTGCGCAGTTTCCAGTAATTTACCGCGGCTGCGGCAAGTTCAGCAGAACGTTTCTCATCGCCATCCAGCAAAGCCTGAAATTGTGCTGCCTGCAGCAGATAGGGGAAATATCCATTATGAATTGTGGTGCGGAGAGTCGGCTTGAAGCCTTTAAACATGAAAGTTTTTTTATCCAGTTCATCATCCGGGAATTTCAGATTTTCCGTCTTCCCGGCTTTCAAGAGCTCAAACATCCGGTTTTCAGCTGTTCCCGGCTTATAAATTGTTCTATCCAGCAGAAAACGATTTTGAATCAACATCTTCTGCCCCATTGGCGTTGATTCAATATGTTTCCTGAGCATCGGCAGATCTTCGTAATTGAAAAACACTCTCGGATGCACTCCGGGGGCGGGCACTTTACTGCCGAGAAGTGCTGAGTTAAAACCGCTCAAATCATAATCGGAAACTTCCGGGGTTTCCCAAACCTTTTCCGGCCCGTCAAAAAGTGCAATCTCTTTTGAAGAAGCAAAATCTTTCCAGTCTCTGGTTTCTTTCAAGCGGGGAATGGCGGCAGTCAAAGCCTCCGGATCCGCGATTTTTTCCGGGGTATCCGCAGGAAGAACCGGAGCAGCCTTGCCGCAGAATGAAAACGAACTTGCTGATCCGGCGGCAGAAAACGCTCCCGCAACTCCGGAGGTCAGGAG
>CASECL010000173.1 GCA_949286445.1 uncultured bacterium
ACTGCTGTGACCGGCTGAAGATGGCCTGTATTGCCCAGACGGTGAACGTCATTGCTCCGATTGTGGCGGAAAAGAACGGCAGGGCCTGGAAGCAGACGATTTTCTATCCGCAGTATTACACTTCCAGATATGCCCGCGGAAAAGCTCTGGATCAGTTGATAGAGTGTCCGGTGTATGATACGCTGTACGGCTGGAAGGATACGCCTTTGCATAATGTAAGATATCTTTCCTGCGCTACGGTTTACAATGAAAAAGAACGTGAACTGGTGTTCTTTGCCGTCAACCGCAATTTGAATGAACCGGTCGAACTGACACTGGAAGTTGCCACCGCGGTTCCGGCATCAGTAATTGAAGCAGTAAAAATTGCCAATCCGGATTTGAATGCGGTAAATTCTGCTGAGGCGGAAAATGTGAAACCGGAAATAATGAAAGACTTTTCTCTTTCCGGCGACACGCTTTCGGCAGTTCTGGCTCCGGCATCATGGAATATGATCAGAATAAAATGCTGATTTTTCTGCCGTCACGGGCAATATAATCTTTTTTCATCCGTTTTAAGAAGTGAAAACCGGAAAATCAAATACCTGCGGCGCAAGATTAAAATACAGGAGCATAATGGATTATGCTCCCGCCGCGACCGGAAAAAGAAAATGGAGAGAATTATGAAGAAGTTGTTTTCTGTGGCGGCAGCTTTGCTGATCGGTTTGTCTCTGGCGGCAGCGGAGGCCGAGGCGGACGGAGCCAGAGTAAAGGGTGAAAAGAAAGATAAAGCCGGCGAGAAACGTCAGCGTCAGCCCCGTTTCCCGGAGAGCCTTATGACGGAAGATGAAGCCACCGCTTTCCGCAAGCTGAATGTGGATTTCCGCAAGGCGGTAAAAGAGGCAAAAGAAGACAAGGAGGCGGTGAAAAAGGCGGCGACTACCATGGTTGAATCCAGGATTGCCGCACTGGAAAAACTCAAGACCAGACTTGAAGCGGATAAAAATGCCGATGCCAAGGACGTCACCAGATTGACCAAATACATTGAGAACCTGAAAAAGAATAAGGACAAAATGGTTGAACGGATGACAAATCCGCCCAAACGCGGAGAAAAAGGCGGACACGGCCCCGGAAACCGCAGAGGTCCGAGAAAGTAAACAAGTCCCAAATGGTTTGATGTTTGCAGGAAGCGCGGCAGAATAACTGCCGCGCTTCTTTTTGTTTCCGGATTGTTTTTTTATGAAACGGGTGTTATATTGTGCCGGACCGGATAATCCAGCGGAGATAAAATGAAAAAAATTGGAATATGTCTGATCGGGGCGGGAAGATTTGCCGGACTTATGCATCTTCCGGTATTAAGTGAATTAAAAAGACAGGATGACGGCATTGAACTTCTGGCGGTTTGTGATCCGGATAGATTGCGGGCTGACAAACTGGCGGAAAAAGGAGGATTTAAAAGGAGTTATTCTGATCTTGAAGCAATGCTTGATGCCGAAAAACCGGATATGGCGGCAATCATCACTCCGGAACAATTTACAGCCGGAGTCGGAGCGGCAGTGTTAAGACGGGGGATACCTGCGCTGCTGGAGAAGCCGCCGGGGCGGTCACCGGAGGAATTGCAGCTGCTGATAGAGGCGGCAAATGCGGGAAATACTCTGGCGGCAACCGGATTCAACCGGAGAAGTATGCCGCTGCTGTTAAGGACAGCAGAGATACTTGAACATGAATTTCCGGATGAGAAAATTGAACACATAAGATGTGATTTTTATCGTCATGGACGGGGTGACCGGGATTTTTCCGCCACCGCCATACATGGGATTGATGCGGTTGGAGTATTGGCCAAGAGCCGTTATGTTGAAGCAGAGTTCCGTTACCAGCCCCGTTCCCGTGCCGGCGGTGATATTCAGGATATTTTCATGTACGGCAGATTTGCCGGCGGCGCATCGGCTCTGCTGAGTTTCTGCCAGTCCACCGGAGCCTTGTTTGAGCGATATACGGTTAATACTCCCATGCTTACGCTTGTACTGGAGGCTTTTCCGCCTCCAACCGGCGGCTGTGATGCGCCGGGGAGAATATGGATATACCGGCGCGGTGAACTTCTGAGGGTGGAAGACGGCGGATATGTTGAGCCGGGCAATGAAATATACAATGCTTTAAACGGCGGTTATTTGAGAGAATATACCGGATTTATCGAGCGCATCAGGCGCGGAGATACCGGCATTGAGGAATTAAAGAAGTCTTTTGATGCGGTGGTTCTGGCAAATGCCATAAGTAAGCATTTGACTCATTGGAAAGCAGAAGCAAGCGAGTAATGGCAATGCTGCCTGCTGGA
>CASECL010000174.1 GCA_949286445.1 uncultured bacterium
CTGATTTTCTTAAGTCTGCCGACGGCGTTCCGCAATATGGCTTACGGGCAATTGCTTGGGGCGGTGTTCTTCTTTTTCCTTGCGCTGGCGGCAATGACCACAGTGGTGGCGGTATTTGAAAACCTGGTGGCCTATTTGATGGATGAACGGCATTTTTCACGGCGTGCCGCTTCATGGGCGGTAGGCATCGGGGTATTTCTGCTGTCCCTGCCCTGTGCGCTGGGCTTCAATCTGCTTGAATTTATCCAGCCGATGGGAGAAGGCAGTACTATTCTTGATCTGGAAGATTTTATCGTCAGTCAGAATCTGCTGCCGCTGGGGGCATTGCTGATTGTAATTTTCACGGTATGGAATAAGGGATGGGGCTGGAAAAACTTCATCCACGAAGCCAATGCCGGCAAAGGAATAGATTTTCCGGTCTGGCTGAAATATTATGCAGCGATTGTTCTGCCGCTTCTGATACTGGGGATTTTCTGCTCCGGATACATTGAATTCTTTCAACGTTAATTTAACGTAATGCCTGGATGCCGGGGAAAATCCGGCAAATTAAAAAACGCCGGAAGTTCTTTTGCGGTGAAACTTCCGGCACTTTATATTTCTGACTTAAAATCAGCCCAGCTTAATGCTTTCAGTCACCCGGATATCCCGGGAACCGGCACCAACTTCAATCCGGTAACGCCCCGGAGTTATCTCCCAGTCTCCGATTTCCGGATTGTAAAAGGCAAAGCTGCGGAAATCCAGTTTGAATGAAACCCGGCGGCTTTTCCCGGGAGCAAGTTCACACTTGGCAAATCCCTTGAGTTCCCGTGGCGGGCGGACGAAACGGCACTTGGGCGGGACCACATAGAGCTGAGCGGTTTCCGCTCCGGTCATTTTGCCGGTATTTTTAATTTTTACCGACACCTGATAACCGTCCTCAAGTTCCTCTATTTTCATATCGGAGTACTTAAAAACGGTGTAGCTGAGTCCATGTCCGAAACTGAAGAGCGGTTCACATTTTACCGCATCAAACCAGCGGTACCCCATCAGCACTCCCTCGGAATAATTGCAGACCGCCGGATCATAATCATTCAGCGCATGCGCCGGGGAATCCTGAAGTTTTTCCGGGAAAGTGAACGGCAATTTACCGGAGGGGCAGACTTTGCCGAACAGAATTTCCGCCACCGCATTGCCGCACTCCATACCGGAATACCACATCTGTACGATTGCCGGCACTTTATCGACCCACGGCATTTCCACCGGGGAACCGCTGACAATTATCACTGCCAGGTTATCGTTAAGCGCAGCCAGTTTTTCAATCAGTTCATTCTGTCCGCCGTGCAGTGCCATATCCTTGCGGTCGCTGCCCTCGGTGTCAAAGGTGTGATTCAAGCCGCCGAAAAACAATACTGCATCTGCTGTTTTTGCCGCCTGTTCCAATTCGTCATTCATACCGCCGGGGGCGGCATTTTCTCCGATTTTTGCGGTCAGACGCACCGGGAAAAACGGCATATTTACATGCAGGTGAATGGGCAAAGTAAAGGAATAAACATGTCCTGCCTTCATTTCGACCTTGGCCGATCCGCGCAGGTTTTCCTCGCTTTTGCAATTTTCGATCCAGTTTGCCCCCTCGCACACCAGTGCCGCCTGCGATACACCGTCCAGGAAAAACTCCCAGACTTCATCTTTTTCCGGCGTCAAATCCCCCTTGATTATCACGCCGAAATCTTTTCCCTTCAAGCTCTCCGGCAAATCCTGATCCGGATCGAATCCGGCCTGTTCCAGCGGCATTACCGCCACCGGTTCACCGCTGCAGGCATGGTTGTCGAAAATTTCGCACCGCCACCCCCGGGTGCCGGCACCGGCATCGGCAATTCCCATCAGGCCGGAGGGAATGGCGGAGGCTCCGGAATCCGACGGATAACCGGGAATAAACTCCACTTCCACCGGATAATCCCGGAGGAAATTCCTTATTCCCTCCAGCGGGGTGATTTCATACAGTGCCTTTACTGCTGAACTGTGTCCGCCCAGGTGGTGACGGCGGGTGGCATTGTCTCCCACCACCAGCAATTTTTTAATTTTGTCCGGGTTTAA
>CASECL010000175.1 GCA_949286445.1 uncultured bacterium
AGACGGTGTGCGATCTGGTTCACTCCTGCGGCGGTCTGAATTACTGTGACGGAGCCAATTTCAATGCGATCATGGGCAGACTGAGACCGGGTGATGTGGGGTTTGATGTTATGCATGTAAATCTGCATAAGTCGTTTTCCACGCCTCACGGCGGCGGCGGACCCGGTTCCGGCCCGGTGGGGGTGTCGGAAGCATTGCGGGAATTTCTGCCGGTATCCCGGGTGGAGAAGCGTTCGGACGGCAGTTACGCGCTGCGTTATGACTTTGAGGATACCATTGGATATATTGCTCCATTTTACGGCAATTTCGGGGTGATACTCAAGGCTTATGCGTATATGCTTACCCTGGGGCGCGAGGGCGTCCGACGGGTGGGGGAAAATGCGGTGCTCAACGCCAATTATATCCGGGTTAAACTGGAGAAATATTATCCGTCAAAATATCCCGGTGTCTGCATGCACGAGTGCGTGCTTTCTGCCCGGGAGATGGCCAAAGAGTGCGGAGTGCATGCTCTGGATGTGGCCAAAGGGTTGATTGACCGGGGATTTCATCCGCCGACGATCTATTTTCCGCTGATTGTCCAGGAGGCTTTGATGGTGGAGCCGACGGAGACGGAAAGCGTGGAGACAATGGATGAATTTATCGCGGCGATGGTGGATATCGCGGAAAAAGCGAAATCTGATCCGGAAAGTCTGCACCGTGCCCCGGAAAAAACTCCGGTAGGGCGTCTGGATGAAACCCGTGCCGCCCGTCAGTTGATACTTGCTGAGTAGGGCAGGGAAAAATTTTTCTGCCGTTCCGGCGGAGAAAATGACAGCTGAATATGCCCCTGATCTGCCGGGTTGAAGCCGGCTCTGACGGGGCTGGGGTGTTTTTACGGGCAGTTACCGACAGAGAAAACATTGCTGTTTTGCTGGCTTTGACAGATATGTCCGGCAGGGTGGTTTGCTGACGTTTCTGCCGCGGGGGGATTCGCCCCCCACGCGCGAAAAACTTCGGATTGAAAGAGGATTAGGCATGTTTGAATTCATCCGCCGGTTGCGGGTCTTGTTCAGCCGGAAAGACAAATTGCGGCTTTTGCTGATTGGTTCATTGATGAGCCTGGGGGCGTTTGCTGAACTGATCGGGGTGGGGCTGGTGCTGCCGCCGGCAACGGTTTTTCTGGATCCGGACAGTTTGAACCGGTATCCTGTGCTGCATAAGATTTGTGAGATATTCCGGATTGAGAGTGTGTCCGGATTTTTATTTTTTGCCTCGGCGGTGCTGCTGACGGTCTTCGCGCTGAAGAACCTGTTTCTTATCGCCGTACTCAAAGTCCAGTCTTCATTTGTAGGGCGGAAGCGGGCTGAATTCGGTGTCCGGCTTCAGGAAAACTACCTTAAAGCCCCTTACAGTTACCTTACCGGCGGCTCCACGGCGGAGTTCAATACCAAAGCCGGCTGGATTTACGATTTTGCCTCTTACATACTTCTGCCTGCGATGATGGTGCTGTCAGACGGCGCGGTGCTGTTGATACTTTTGATTGCACTGGGGATATTTCTGCCCGGTCTGCTGCTGGCGGCGGTGCTGGTACTGCTGGGGGGAGGGGCGGCGGTTTATCTTATGCTGCGCCGGGGAAACCGTAAATACGGGAGGCGTTACGCTGAGGCGGATGCGGCGTTGAAAAAAATCCTGCTGGAAAGTCTGGAAAATGTAAAATATGTCAAACTTGCCGGAGCGGAAGACTATTTTCTGCGCCGCTGTGCCGTATTTCAGCAGACGATGGGAAAAACTTACGCCGGAATGTATGTGCTGGGACAGCTGCCGAGGCTGACTCTGGAATTTATCGCTCTGGCTTTACTGCTGGGATTTTTTGCCGCATTGTTGGCGGCGGGGTGGGACAAGGAACAGATATTGCTGTATTTTTCTCTGCTGCTGGCATTGCTGGCCCGGCTGCTTCCGGCGGCGAGCAGGTTTCACTACAATTTGACGTTGATAAGACAGTATTTGCCGATTTTTGACGTGCTGTACGGCGATTTCACCGGAATAAAGCGGGAAATTGATCCGGAGACGGAAAAAAATCCGGAAATGACACTGGAAAATGCTTTGGAGTTGAAAAAGGTAAGTTTCACCTATCCGGATGGCGGGAAAAAGATTTTTGAAAACTTTGATTTTTCATTGAAAGCCGGGGAATGTGTCGGCATAACCGGTTCCACCGGAAGAGGTAAAAGTACTTTAATTGATTTAGTATGCGGGCTTTTGAACCCGGACTCCGGCAAAGTTCTGTCGGACGGCCGTGAAATCAGTGAAAATCCGGTTTCCTGGCGACGGCTGTTGTCGGTAACTCCGCAAAGAGTGTTTCTTCTGAACGGCTCGGTGGCGGAAAATGTGGCGTTTGGCGAAGATATTCCCGACCGGGAAAAGGTGATCCGGGCTTTGAAAAAGGCCAGAATAGGCGAATTGGCGGATAAACTGGATATGAATATCGGCGATGACGGCGGTAAATTATCCGGCGGACAGCGTCAGCGTCTGGCTCTGGCAAGGGCTTTTTACCGTGAAAATGCCCGGCTGCTGATTTTTGATGAGGCGACCAGCGCATTGGATGCGGATACGGAAAAGGAGTTGATTGACGGTCTGGCGGAAATCAAAGGGAAAATTGCCATGCTGATAATTTCCCATCGTCCCGGTGCACTTGCGCTTTGCGACCGGGTGGTAAATTTGGACGGGATTGACTGATATTGAATTTATGGAAAAGATATTGACTGAAAAAAAATGCCTCCGGCGTGAACTGGATAATTTCCGGCGGGAGATTTTATCCCGGGAGTGTGGAAAAGGATTGGACTGGGATGATGGCAAAATCCCCGCTGTAGATGTGGTTTTAATCGGCGCAGCTGATTGCGGTGATGCGGAGAAATCATTGGAAAAGGCAGTTAATCAGGCGGCATGGAAAATCATTGAAAAACCGGAATCCGGGCGTGGAGAAATGATTTTGTTTCTTGACCGGTCGGCGGAATTGCTGGATCACGCTCTGGATGAAATGGTCTGGACGCTGGTAAACCGGCCGGAGATTAAACGTCTGGGAGCAAGATTATTGCGTGTGGAAGACGGTTTTCTGCCGGAAAAATTTTCCGGTAGGAAAAAGGAGGCGGATGATCCGGATTACTCCTTTCTTCACCGGGGAAATCTGATTTATCAGAGCTGTTTTATGATCCGCCGGAGTGATTATGAAGAACTGGCAGGCGGTATGCAGAATTTTCCCGCAGAGACAATGCCGGGAGATTATGTTGCTCCGTTAGCCCGGATGCTGCTGCCGGAATCGGAGATGGAACGGGTATTGAAGTTTTCCGCCGTGCCGCCGGAGAAAAAAAGACGGATTTTATATTTTGATGCGGAAGTACCCATGGCAGACCGGGGATCCGGAGGGATGGATGCGGTTTTCTTTATTGACTGGATGCTTAAACGCGGATATGAAGTGGTTTTTTTTGGGGATTACACTGCCGGATATGTGGAAAAATACACTTCAATTCTGCTCCGGCGCGGGGTGGAATGCGTCTATTTACCCTACCGGACGGCGGCGGAATATCTGGAAAAATATGGTGCCGGGTTTGATTATGTTTTTGTCTCCCGGATTTATGTGGCGGAAACATTTGATCTGCTGTTGCGCCGTTACTGCCTGAACGCCGCCTGGATTTTCAACACGGTAGATTTGCACTTTGTCCGGGAGAAAATGGAGGCGGAACTTCACCATTCGGAACGGGAGTTGATCAATGCGGAAAATACCAGACTTCTGGAATTATCCATGCTTTCACTTGCCGACGCCGGGATCGTGATCAGTACAGATGAGCTGGAACTGCTGGAAAAAACTTATCACTTGAAAAATGTCCGGCATATTCCCCAGGCCCGCCGTCTGTACGGCAGAAAAAAAGGATTTGACGGCCGTCATGGCATGGTTTTTATCGGCAGTGCCCATCAGCCTAACGTGGATGCGGTAATTTATTATACAGAAGAGATCGCTCCGCTGATTGCTGAATTTGCTCCTGATTTGAAACTTACCGTAATCGGCGAGGCACTGCATGAAGAATTGAAAAAAACTCCCCAATACGAAAAAATCATTCAGAGCGGAAAAATCGAATTTGCCGGATTTGTTCCCGATCTGCGGGAATATCTGGACGAATGTATTTTGACCATAGCTCCGCTGCGTTACGGGGCGGGAACCAAAGGTAAAGTAGCGTCCAGTTTCTGTTGCGGGGTCCCCTGTGTGAGCAGTGCTTTCGGCAGCGAAGGAACCGGCATGATTGACGGTGTGCATCTGCTGACCGCTTCCAATGCGGCGGAATTCGCCGGGGCAGTGAAAAAACTGCTGACTGATCCGGAACTCTGGGAACGGATTTCAGAGGGCGGAATGGAGTTTATCCGTCAGAATTACTCCTTTGAACGGGTGGAGAAAATGATGGATGAATTATTTGCCTTTGCTGATATGAAGCGGGATGAACGGCTTAAACGCATTGTCAACCTGAAAAAAGACGATGGCAGATATCTGGAAAGTCATGCCGGAAAATCAGGCAGTATCTCTGCTGAAGCGGTTATGGAGATGACGGAATATTTTAATTTGCCTGCCGGATTCAAAATTATGCTGAATGGCGGCGGGGCAGTGCAGGCGGCCGAGCAGCTGAAGAGCGCAGGATTTCAGGTTATAAACGGCTGGAGACCGGATGAAAATGAGGAATTTTCCCTTTTTGCCGGTGATCTGCCGGAAACGGAAACGCCGGAAAAATTTATCGGCAGACTTTATTCCCGTACCCTGCCGGGAGGGCGGGTACTGCTGGGGATACCGGAGGAACGGAAAAACGGAATTGATTTCTCCCGTCTGGAAAAAAAGATGAAGAAAAGCCGTTTTGCCGTAACCGGAATATTTCATATTGCCGGATCGGAGAAAACATTATTGTATTTGCAACGTCATATTCCGGAAATATTGGTATGTTCCCGTTTGGCTGTTTTCGGAGTGAAATATTTTTCCATCGGGGGGCTTAAGTCTGAGGTGATGAGGCGTTTGCCCAAAAATCTCCGGGTGCCGGCAAAGAGAGTTTATCAGCGGATAAAACGGCTGTTTTGATTTGCAAATATTGATATTTTGCCCCATTGGGACAGAGTGAAAACACCTGCAAGGTAAAATTCCTGACTTTGTGGTATAATAAAGATAGTGATCAGTAACCATGAAGATAAGGAGTTCTAACTATGTCTGGTGTCAACAGTCTGACTTGGCCGGAAACGCTGAACAGCTACGAAATGATCAGCGGGGGTACCGTACGTCTGGGAGATGATGAAACTCTGTATTGGGGAAATAATGTGGCGGCATCGGTCTCCGGTGAAGGCGTGGGACATGTTTACTGCGGCAACTCTGCCGGCGGCATTGCCGGAAATACTTTTGTTGAGTTCAAGGATCTTAATTTAACCAGCAATACCCAGATCTACGGCGGCTCTGAATCCGGTACAATTACCGGGGTGAGCAATATGCGTCTGGATGGAGTGATTACCGTCGGAAAGGTATTTAAAGTATTCGGCGGCGGCGGATCAACCTCTTACATTGATGCTGCTAATTTGACGGTTAACGGTACTTTCATGGTCGGTTCCACTGCCGGAAGTCTGCTGGAGTTGTATGGCGGTGCGCTGGGTGTAACCGCCGGCGGAGGTGTAGTCGGCGCAACCGGCAATACCGGAACCGCGGTGGTGATGAATGTGGGAGGAACGATCAGGAATGAAATAACCGGAGTAAATATTTATGCCGGCGGATCGAAAAATTCCGTGGTCAACGGTAACGCAGTAATAAATTTAAGCTGTGATATAGATGTAGCCACTGATGCGTTGGTTTATGCTGCGGTGTCCCAGAGTACATTCAATGGCAATCTGGAGGTGAATATCTCCGGAGATTTCAAATTTGCGGGAGCATCGCTTACCATCGGTGCCGGAGCTGGAACGTTTAACGGGGAAAGTTGTACCGTCAATATTTCCGGGGTGGATAATGACAGCAAACTGGTTCAATCCTCCGGGGAAATGACAATTGCCGGAATAAAAAACAAGGAAACGGTGGTAAATGTCAGCGATTACTCCGCGGATACTTTTGATTTCATTATCGGCGGCGCAAGCAAGTATGTTTCCAAGCTGAACTTCTATAACGCGCAGACGACATTAACAAATTCGGTATTGAACTATGCCAGCTGGTCAGCGGTGCAAATTTATCTGGACGAAAAAAGCGATATTACTTTTTCTGCTGATCAGACGGAGTTTTACTCAGTTTCAGGGGGCGGTACGGTAACATTGCTGGGAAATGAGCTGGGGAGTCTGCAGGATTTCAATGGCGTTATCAAAGCATTGGATGGCGTAGAAACGGCAGCTTCCTTTGTCAGCGGCGATATAAAGGTGGACTCTGGAACCCTGACATCCTCTGCCAAATGGAAAAATTTTACCGGATCAATCAGTTGCCGTGAAGGTGCAGAAGTAATTGTGTCTGTGTTAATGAATAATTCCAGTTTTCCCACTGATATAAACGTGAATACTGCCAAAGGGTATTACGGTAGAATTATATTCAATGGTACAACTAGTACGGCTTCCCCCAAGAATTTCAATATCGCCAATGGAATGCTGGTATTGACGAAAAATGTCAATATTCTCGGCTCAACTTTCACCGGCAAAGGCATGTTTGCCCTTGAAAATGACGGTACTTCAGCAGCCAATGTCAAGATTGACGGAGATGTTTCCGGCTTTACCGGGTGCTTCAGTGTTTCTTCGGTATCAGCGGATAATGCGGCGGTACTTACTTTCACCGGCGGCAATCTGGCCGGATTTGCCGGTTCATTCAATTGGGGAGAATACGGCAGTTTCGACTTTACCGACAGCGGGCTTGGCCGTTTCCTGATTGGCGGGGGCACCAAGACCTTTGCCGAGCTGGAAAGTTTCATGGCTTCATCAGTTACCGGATACGCGGGAACTGCCTACGGGTCGGCCGCAGGCGGAGTACTGCATTTTACCGCTTCCAATGCAGAGGCGGTCAAGCTGGAAGGCGACGGCAAAATACTTATTGATAACGGAGTGTCGGTAAATGCTGATGTTTCCGGCTTTACCGGGAAACTCTGTTTCTCGGTGGGAGACGGAGAAATTGCCGCGCAGGAACTTCTGGCCGGGTACAGCGGAGAAGCTGATATCTATCTGTCAGTCGGCGGAAATGAATTTGAGTTGCTGGAAAATTCCGGAGTGGTTTATAATGGATACATTTATACGTTAAGCAATGCTTCCGGTACTCTGACTTTGAATGCCGCCTCAATCGCCGGAGGAGAAAGTGTGGAACACTACTTCGGATCATCATCCGGCACTGTCACACTTGATGGCAAAGTAAGTGTGTCCGGCAACGTTTACGCCGGCGGAGCACAGCTGCGTACCGGAGATGCGGTATGCAATGTTTCCGATGGCGTTTACAACCAGATTTTCGGCGGCGGTAAACTTATCGGGCATAATGGAAGTGAAAATGGCAATGTTTCCGTCAATATTTCCGGCGGAACCGCCAACCGGGTATTCGGTGGTTCCGCGGTGCTGGAGGGCAGTGAAGTGCACGCCGCAAACAGTAATCTTTCGCTCTCCGGAGCTATGACTTCCGGCGGAACTTCCGGCGTATGGAATTACGGTGCCGGGGTGGTGTCGCAGGGTGGATATCTGTCCGCCGGTACCAGCACAGTTACCGCTTCCGGCAGTGTCGGCAGTGTGGGTAATGTCGTCGGCGGCGGACGGGTGGAAATTTCCGGTGAAATCAAGGTGGATACTGTGGCTCTGTCGATAGACAACAGTGAAGCAGACAGTGTTTTCGGCGGAGTTTATTTCAATCGCGGCGGCAACGGCTCGGTCAGCAGTATTACCGGCTCGGTCAGTGCCAGTGCCTCGGTAATCAATGTTTTCGGCGGCGGTGCCTTGGTGAATGCCGGTACTTTGTCCGTAGAAAAGAGTGAATTTACCGTCTCCGGCAAGGTGACCAATGCTGTATTCGGCGGATCATATCTGGTTTCCGGCGGGGAAGCCGTTGTCAATAACACGGTGCTTAATATTGAAACTTCTGCCGCAAACGGCATTTACGGCGGGGGTTATGTCTCCGGAGACGGCAAAGATACTGTGGTTAACGCCAATATAAATTTGATTTCCGGAAATATTAATTGCTGCGTTTTCGGCGGCGGATTTGCCACCGGAGGAAATTCAACGGTAAATTCCGTTGCAATAACCGTTTCATCATCAGCAGATGCAGCCGCAATTTACTGCGGCGGTTTCGCTTCCGGCGGAACGGTGACAGTGGATAAGGCAAATGTGATTTTTGACGGTGTTTCACCCTTTGCCGGTACGGTTTATGCCGGAGGTTACGGAGCGAATTCCAGCGTGGGATTTGCAGAACTGACGCTGAATAGTTACAGCGGATCCTTCAACGGCAGTCTGTCCGGAGTTTTTGACATGGTATCAATTGATGTTGCCAGTTCAGCGGTTTTCTCCCAGGCAATAGCTGGAAATCTGAAAGAATCCGGATTGGTCAATGTTACCGGCGAAGCCGCCGGAGGCAGTCACGATATTTTTGACCTGGCGGATGCGGAATTTGATATATCCAGAATTGCCGTGGACGGAAGCTCGCTGACGGAATTGTCCGATTGGGGTACCCTTACTGTCGCCTATGGATACAATGCGCAGGAATGCAAATTTGCGGTTATCCAATACGCCGACCGCGAAGCGGCAGAGTGGAGCAATTACTCCTTGTACACTCTTGCCTGAGATGCTGTAAAATCAGTAAAAATCAAACCGTATTGCCTGAAAACGGCGATACGGTTTTTTTATGTTACACCGGTTTAGTTTCTGATGAAACGGTGCCGACTATTTTATGAGCCGGAGCTACTAATGACAGTATTGCGGTAGATGATCACCGGGAAGTGTTCCGGAAGTTCAAGCCGGGTCAGACCTTTGAATTCCGGCGGCGGCAGTTTTTTATCCCGGGGAAGCATGAGAAGATCAAAATCCCGGAATGTATTCAGATCCGGCAAGCCGCCGCCGGAACGGTAGCCGCAGACAGAATATGCCATGCTCCAGTAAACAGTTTCCGGATAATGTACCGCCGCCAGCTTTATTCTCCGTCCGGGGTAATTATCTTTTGCATATTGGCGGATAAAGCAAGCAACTTCCCGTTTGGTTACGTCCCGTCTCCGAAATATAATGTTTATGCCGTTAAACATTTGCCCGATTAAAATTCCGGCGCAGACCAGGCATAAAAAAAAGAGATTGCATCTCCTGACGGACACTGCATCCCATTGCCGTTCCGTAAAGCGGCATATTTCCCGCAGACAGAAGGTCAGACCACATATCGTAAAAGGCATGAATAACGGCACCAGATAGATATAGTACCGGTATGAGGACGGGGTCAGAAAATAAATGACCGTATGGAATAAAAAGATCAGGAGAAAAAGCGTGTATTCCGCATTCCATTTCCTTTTTTTCCAGAGGAATATTATTCCGGCGAGGGTGAAAAAAAGATAAAATTCACAAGCACCCCGGCTCGTACCGTCCAGTACCGCCAGAATTTTTTCCGGCAGTGTCTGAACGTGAATATCATGTCCTGATATTTCTGTTGCTGCCGTTGCGGGGGAGTGGGGATTTTGCCGCATCAACCGTGTTTTCAAACCGGCGGCCATTTCTGTCAATCGTAAATCAGTGGTGAAACTGCCGTTTAACTTAAGATTAGCTAAGCAGAATGGCATTATTCCCAGAAACCAGCATGTTATGGCCAATACCCAGATGCCAAGCCCACGTTTCAAAATTGAGTTCCGGGAAAAACGTTTTTTCAGAAGACCGTAAAGCGGCCATAACAGTAAAAGCATAATTGCAATCGGAAGTCCTTCTCCACGGGAAACCGAAAGTCCGGCCAGGGAAAGACCCAGCCATACCCCATCCCCCCATTTTCTGTGATCCGCCAGCCGGAAGAAGAAAAGTACCGCGGTAATAAGAAAGAAATAACGCTCCGGATCCAGCAAGCCGGAAATGGAAAACCGGATTATCTTGGGCGCGAAAATGAAAAGTACACACCCCCATGCCGCCTGAAGCGGATTCAGATAACGGCTCAGAAGACTGCGGAGCGGAAACAAAGTAAGAATGTAAAATGCCGATGAAATTATAATGGTTGCGGTATAGGCCTCCAGTCCGGCGGCGGCCAGTACTCCGGACAATATAATATGCAACATCGGCACCCTGCCTACCCAGCCGCCCGCCCAGTCGCCGTTACCGATTTCCCTGGCGTAATAAGCATATACCGAGGCCACATCACGGTATATATCGTACATGAAACATACGGACAACAGAGAAAATATAATGCCGGAACACAGCGCAAATAAAAAAACTTTTTTCGGACACCGGAAAAAGTCAGCAAAGAAATAATAACAAGTCCGTATATTCATAACCCAGAAACTCTGCTGCTGCCGGCTTTGGTTATCCTGTTGCCTGCCGGCATAATAGTGTAATTATAATTTTAAAATCCAGAAATCTTTGCGCAGCATCTTTATTCATAAAGAGCAAAATCCGCCAGGATAGCTGGACTTCGCCCTGAATATGCAACATGCCTAAAGTCCATTGAAGGGGAAAATAAAACCTCTGCCGGAAACTTTTAACCCCCGCAGTACTGCAAATACCACCCCTCTGTTTTCCTGTGTAATTAATATAAAGGCATTTTTTTAAAAGTCAATCCCGGGACAGAAGGCAATATTTTGTTTCCGTCAGTTTCCGGATAAGAGAAAAAATTATACGTTACCCGTTTTTACCCCCTCCGGAGAAACCGCTCTGGATAAGGTTGACAGAATAGTTTGGCAGACATTATTTTCAGAATCGATCAAATACCGGATGGCCGGACTGATGAAAAAAAAGAAATTGCAAATAAAAACAATTTAAACGCTGATGTGTTCAAAGCGGTCAACATCAAATAATCCGCGGTCAGTAAGTTTGAGATGCGGTATCACCGGCAGGGCAAGAAATGACAGCTGCTGAAAGGGTTCCTGAAGCTGACACCCGGCATCATGCGCCGCCTGCAGAACTCCGCGTAACTGGCGATTTAAATTTTCCGCCGTCAGCATGGAAAGCAGGCCGCATACCGGAAACGGCACTCTGGCGATCACTTGACCATCTTTAGCCACCGACATGCCGCCCTGCATTTCTACAAGCGCGTTTACCGCGGCGGCCATATCCCGGTCTGATGATCCGATCACACAGATATTATGAGAATCATGGGCAACGGTAGTGGCGATTGCGCCTGACTTCAGGCCGGAGCCGCGGACAAATCCCAAGCCGATATTGCCATTTCTGCCGTGACGCTCAATTACTGCGGCTTTAAGAATATCCTGTTCCGGCGATGGTATTTTTATGCCGCCGTGAATCGGCAGTTTTACAGCGGCAAAGCCTGTGATAATGGATCCATTCTGAATTTCAATAACAGGAGTATCCGGACAACTGGAGCGGATTTCAAAGTCTTTTTCCGAGACCCGGGAACATTTTACCGTATGAAGGAAGTTTTCCGGTACATCAACTTCAGTTTCCGGAAGTTCTGCAATATTTTTGCCGTTGATAAATACCTGCTCAATGGCACATTCTTCCAGATTTGAGAGTAAGACAATGTCCGCCTTTTTTCCCGGTGCAAGCAATCCCCTATCTGCCAGTCCGGCTCCTGCCGCCGCCGACCAGGCGGCGGCACGGTACGCCGCCAGCGGTGAAGCTCCTGATTTTATCGCGCGCCGGATCATGGCGTCAATATGTCCTTCTCCGGCAATTTCAAGCGGCGAGCGGTCGTCTGAACAGAAAGATAAAAAAGGTGAATTCTGTTCCGTCAGAAGCGGCAGGAGATTTTCCAGATCTTTGGCGGCAGAACCCTCGCGGATGAGAACCCTCATGCCCCGGCGCAATTTTTCCTCCGCCTCGGCGCAGGCGGTACTCTCATGACAGTTGGCAATTCCTGCCGCGGCACAGGCATTCAATTCTCTGCCTCCGGTAAGCGGACAATGCCCGTCAATGTGTTTGAATAATGAAATTTTGGCCAGGACGTCAGGATCTCCGCTGAACAGCCCCGGCAGATTCATAAATTCCGCCAGTCTGCTTTCAGGATGCCGTTGCTTCCATCTGGCGATGGTTCTGGCATCAATTACCGCCCCGGAAGTCTCAAAGCCGGTAGCCGGAACGCAGGAACTTAAATTTACGATCATGGATAAATTTATTTTTCCTGCCGTATTGAAGAAAAATTCAAAGGCCTGTTCTCCTGTTACATTGGCCATTTCGTGGGGGTCGCAAATCACTGTGGTGGTTCCATGGGGCAGAACCAGTTTTTCATATTCCCATGGCAGAAGATGGCTGGACTCCAGGTGAACGTGGCTGTCTATAAAACCAGGCAGAGCATAACAGCCTTTGCCGTCAATACATCTGACCGCCTTACTGTATCTTCCCAGTCCGGCGATTGTGCCGTCTATTATTGCAATATTGCAATTTTCCAGCGCGCCGTCAGTGAGGTGAAAAACATTCACATTGCTGATAATCAGATCAGCTTCGAGTTTTCCCAGCGCGCAGTCGATCAGCCGCTGACGCCGCACCGATTCCGGAAAATTTTTATATTCAGCCATCGTGAAACTGTTTTTTATCTGAAGTAAAGTTTTTAATTTTCTGCCGTCATTGCAGTGTTTTTGAACGGGAGTTGTTTTTTTATCAACAATTTACCCATGCCGGAAAGACTTCTCCCGCATGGGTAAATGGTTGCAAGCCGCTTCAATTACGGCGGTTATTTCTATCTTGTGTCAACTCAGAAATTCCGTTCATCATCGAATTCTTCATCATCGAATTCGTCGTCGAATTCATCGTCATCAAAGAATTCATCGCTGAAGTCGTCATCACCGATGTATTCATCATCGTCATCCTGATCGTCAAAATCACCGTATTCGCCGTATTCATCCAGTTCATCACTGTCCATAAGATCAGACGGCCCGGATATTACTGAGCCGCATTCCGGACAGCAACCGTCTTCAGCCTCAATTGCGCTCTCACTTACTTCTATATTGCAATAAGGACAAATGGTAGCCATGGGCATTCTCTCCTTTCCAAAATTTCTGTTCTTTCTCTCCGGCGGCCATTCCCCAAAGCCGCCCCCTTAAATATATTTAATTTTTCTGTTTTGTCAATAGCTGAGTGAAGTAATTTTCAAAAAAATATTTTACTCCCGGTGCGCAGTCTACTCCTCCGGCGGATCCTTCTTCGATCAGCAGAGCCGCGGCATAGGGTTTGCCGTCAAGGATGGAAAAGCCGATAAACCAGGTATTTTTCTTTCTGCCGCCTCCGCTGACGGAGACTTCAGCAGACCCGGTTTTACCGTAGATGATGAAAGTCTCACTTTTTGCCCGCCGTCCTGACCCGCCGGGGGAATTTACTACATCAAACATGCCCTGCCGGATAATATCCCAGTTTTCTTTTTTTACCGGGAGTTCGGAGGCAATTTGCGGATGAGCCTTCCAAAGTACTTCTCCGGAGGGGGAAATAATTTCGCTTACCAGGTAATTTTTCATTATTTTTCCTCCATTTGCCGCCGCTGCGGCGATGTTGGCGGCCTGCAGCGGAGTCAAAAGTACCTGGCCCTGGCCAATGCTGATTAAAGCCGTATCAAAATTTGTCCATCTGCCCCGTGCAGCCGCAGGTTTCGGGATCAAACCGGCTTTTTCCGGCACTTCCACCCCGGTTTTTTTCCCCAAGCCTGCCGCAGCGAGAAATGGACGCAGAGCATCCACGCCGTAACGCATGGCCATTACTGCAAAATAGGTATTGCAGGATTTTTCAATTGCTCCGGTCATATTAAGATACCCGTGTCCGCTTCTGGCGGCACAACGCAGTTTGGTATTGCCTATCTGGACGAAGCCGGGACAGAAAATTTCCTCTTTCGGATCGACGCCATTTTCCAGCAGGGCGGCGGCAATTACCGGTTTGAGTATGGAGCCGGGTGTGTACAAACCCTGCAATGAGCGGTCAAATAAAGGCTTTTCCGGATCATTCAACAGTGATTGATAATATTTCTGCGTCAATACCGGATAAAAATTATTCAGCGAATAAGACGGGCTTGAAGCCAATGCCAGCACTGCTCCGGTATCTGCTTCAACCGCGGCAAATGCTCCTTTTTTGCCTTCAAGCAGGAATTCCGCAATTTCCTGTGCCCGGCTGTCAATGGTAAGTTTCAGGTGGTTGCCGTGGACCGGAGGTGTTTCAGCCAGCAGGGTCTGCCGGACAAACCCCAGGTGATCCACTTGTACGACCCGGCAGCCGGGAATGCCGCGCAGCATCCGGAGTTTTCCGCCACCGGGAAGATCA
>CASECL010000176.1 GCA_949286445.1 uncultured bacterium
ATTTTTACAATACTTTGCGCGAACTGCGGAAACATCTTACTCTGGTTACAGTGTCCCATGACCTGGGTTTTGTCAGTGCGGAGGATACTCGGGTAATCTGTGTAAACCGTACCGTTTCCGTCCACGACGCCGGGAAGTTTGATGCGGAGACGGCCCGGAGTATTTACAAACATGAGGTAAATTTAGTTCATCACGATCACCAGTGTTTCTGTGCCGGGTGTTCCGGAAAACACGCAGAAAAGAAATAATAGTGACAGGAAAGAATTCAAAAGAAAAATATCCTGTTTTATTTGAATTGTGACGGTACTGGCGGTATCTTAAAACAAAACAGCAGCTGCCCGGCAGATTACCGGCCAAACCTGAAATGTGATATTTGAGAAACATCGGCGACAGCGGCAACCGGCGGCAAATCGGATTTGCCAGCGGAGGCGGGTTACGTTGCCGGGGAGAAAACCATGGCGCAAAAAAATAATGTTCCGGTTCAGAAAAAGAGTTATTTTCTTACTTTGCTGGTGGTAATTCTGCTGGCCGCGGCGGCGGCACTGCTCTTTCCCCGTTACCGGGAACTCCGCAAGGCGGAAACAGAACGCGCCGCCGCAAAACAGCAGGAAGAACAGAAAAAACGGCAGATTGTTGAACTTCGGCAGGAAAATGAGGCACTGCGAAGTTCACCCGATGCGGTGGAAAAGGTGGCCAGAGAAAAGTTCAATCTCTGCAAACCCGGCGAAACCGTAATGAAATATGATAAGCCAACTCAGGATACTCCCCGGCGTTAATGCAAAATAGCGATATCTCCGGGAAAACCCGGCAGAAAAAATGAAAAAATCTTAATTGCCGGAAGTTGAAAACGAACAAACCTGATGCGGCAAGGCAGGATATAATTATGGTTACAGTTTGTCCCCGATGCGGAAATCAGCTCGACGGCGGAGATTACGTTCACCCCGGCGATAAAGTATCATGTCCAGCCTGTAATTTCAAATTCAAGTTTACTGAGTTTGTTCCCTGCCCGCTATGCGGTGAAGTCATCGCGCCGGGATTGAGGATCTGCCCGAAATGCGGCGGCAGAATTGCCGCCAGAGCCAGCTTGAAAGCAAAAACCATTGCGCCGGAAGAACGTTATATCGAAAAACCGCTGATCGCACGCAAGGCCACTGAAGAGTGGACTTCACGATTCAAAGGCGAAGCTTCAGTCAATCTGATTTTCTCCTGCCAGCGTTCCGGTCTCCACCGGGGAATTATCGGATTGTTGACCATAATGGCAGGAGTAATTCTTTTTGACTGTATCAACCGGAGTATGAGTTATTTCCGTCAGGCGGAAACTCTTTTCCAATATCTTCAGGCGGCAATGACTTTCATGCCTCCGGCGATGATTGCCTATTTCATCTGCCGGGCCGGAGCAATCATGCTGCCGTCAACATCAGCAGAACGGAAATGGAATGACTTTGATTTGCTGGTATGCCTGATGATCCCCACATTCGGCTTTTTCTCCGGCATGCCGCTGTGGCAGGTGTTTTTCATGCTGGTATTTGACGGATCTGTGTGTACTTTGCTCAGTTACCCGATATCGTACCGGCTGAACATACTGGAATACCGTATCTCCAACGACCGCAATCATTGTCCGGACTGCAAAACGATGCTGGATAATTTCCATTACGGCATTGCCTCCTGCCCTGGATGCGGGTTGAAGGTAATCCGGGAAGAGGAGGAGAAAACGGTTTCCAGAGCAATAAGATTTGCCGGTGAAATATTCATTTTAATTACCATTGCCCTGTATTTCTTCTTTGCCATTATGGGCAGTGAAGAGAGAAATAAATTCCTTTCCGTCGCTTCATTTCTGCTGGTTGCTTCCGGTGTCGGCATTATTGCCGTACTTGGGTTTCTGATCTATTCAATCTATCAGAAAAAACAGACTCAGGAGACTTGCCGATGCTGCTTCTACCGCCTCCCGGAAAGCTGGCATGAAGAGATCATATCCTATGTTAAAACGGTCAAATTTGAATGGCTCATTGTTATTCTCATTGCCATTACTGCTTTCGGATTGCTTTTACTGATACGCATTCTGCCGGAATTTCTGCAAAAACTCTGATCGGCAGAACAATCTTTTTTTTTCAAAACGCTGTCCGGCAGAGTCACTGTTTTTTCATATAAAAAAATAGGATAATGAGTTATCTCACTATCCTGTTTCTTTCCGGAACACTCCGGCACAATAAAAAACTTGCCACGCGCCAATTCTGTGACTGCCGGAAAAATATTCTCCATATCAAGCTCAAAAACAACCGCTTGACTTTTTCCCTCCTCCTCAGATTTTTTCCCGCTCACTCTGAGTTTCCCCCTCCCCCTGAGTTTCCCTATCTCTCTGATTTTCCCGCTCCCCCCTCCGGTTCAGCCGGGCAAATCAGTAACCGGTAGGCAGATCAATAAATTCAGTCTCAATGCCGAATTTTTCCCGCAAATGCGCCAGCACGGAACGCACTCCGATTGTTTCCGTGGCATAGTGGCCGTAAGCCGCCACCGCGATATTGGCCTCCAGCGCAGGATGATACATTGTGTGGGTCATTTCTCCGGTAATAAGCATTTGTGAATTCTGCAGTCCGGCATCGCGCAGAGCCTCCATGCCTCCGCCGCCGGATACCATGGTCACCCGGCGCACCTTTTTGTCCGGATCGCCGTGGAGAATGCCGCGGGAATTGAGCATACCGCCCATTATCTTCCACAGCTTTTCCGCACTGACCGTCTCCGGCAGCTCCCCGGTAACCCCGATATCCGTGCCGTGGTAACGCATGGTGAAACGGATGTCTTTCAACTCCGCCATCCGGGCCAGAATGATGTTATTGCCGCACTCCGGATGAGCGTCCAATGGCAGATGACAACCATAAAGGGAAATATTATTGCGGAATAAAAACGCCATCTCTCTTCCCGCCACTCCGGTAAAACGTCTGGGTTCATCCCCCCAGCTCATTCCATGGTGGACGAAAATGAAATCCGCTTTTTTCTCCGCCGCCTTTTCCGCCAGGGCAAGACAGGCATCCACACCGCCGACGATTTTATTTACCTCCTCATTTCCCTCCAGCTGCAAACCGTTGTTCGAGGGGTCATGGGGAAATTTATCCAGACCGAGAAATTCATCCAGATAACGGGTCAAATCTTTTCTTTTCATCGCTTCAATTCTCCCTGTCCGTCTTTATTTTCCGCCCAAACCGAGCCGTTCCATCCGGTAGGAGCCGTCAAGCACATTTTTGCACCAGCTGTCCCGGTTGGCAATATACCACTCCACCGTTTTGCGAATGCCGCTTTCAAAGGTCTCCTGCGGCTTCCAGCCCAGTTCACGGCCGATCTTTCCGGCGTCAATGGCGTACCGCAGATCATGTCCCGGACGGTCAGGGACAAAGGTGATAAGCTCGGAATATTTTTTCCCGTCCTGCCGGGGACGGAGTTCATCCAGCAGTGCACAGATGGTTTTCACTACTTCAATATTGCGTTTTTCATTATGCCCGCCGATATTGTAAGTTTCCCCCGCCTTGCCCTCCGTCGCCACCAGATAGAGCGCACGGGCGTGGTCTTCCACAAAAAGCCAGTCCCTTATCTGCAGCCCCTGTCCGTATACCGGAAGCGGTTTGAGCGCAAGGGCATTGAGAATGATCAGCGGTATGAGTTTTTCCGGAAAATGATAAGGGCCATAGTTGTTGGAGCAATTGGTAATTGAAGTCGGCAGTTTGAAAGTACGGTGCCACGCCCTCACCAGGTGATCGCTTGACGCCTTGCTGGCAGAATAGGGCGAACTGGGCGCATAAGGCGTATCCTCCCGGAAAAATACGGTCGGATCATCCGGCAGTTCCCCGTAAACCTCATCGGTGGAAATGTGGTGGAAACGGAAACTTTTTTTCTCCCCATCACTGAGCCGGGAATAGTATTTCCGCGCCGCTTCCAGCAGCGTGTAAGTTCCCACAATATTGCTCTGAATAAACTCTCCCGGCCCGTCAATGGAGCGGTCAACGTGGGATTCTGCGGCCAGATGCATGATCTTCTCCGGCTTGAATTCCGCAAAAATCCGGTCCATTTCCCCCCGGTTGCAGATGTCCGCCCGGTAAAAACGGTAACGCGGATTTTCCGCCACCGGAGCCAGTGATTCCAGATTGCCGGCATAAGTAAGCTTATCCACCACCGCCACATTATGACTGGTTTCATTGATCAGGTAACGCACCACTGCTGAACCGATAAACCCGGCACCGCCGGTCACCAGAAAATTTGCCATGATATCCTCTCCATTCCCGGATTAAAAAAACTTTCACTGCCAATATTCACGAAATATAATATACCTTTAACTCCGCCGCTTTTCAAATTTCAAAGGGATAAAACTCCCCCCGGCTCCATACTGCCGCTATTCCTTCCGGTTCCGCCGCCGGATTGGCAAAGTCCGCCCCGGAGCCGATATTATCCGGATTGAAGAGTGTCAAATTAACTCCTTTGGAGTGAGACGGCAACTTTGCCGCACCGGTATTTTCCCCTGCCGTCTCCTCTGCCGGACGGATAAATCCGGCATTATCCAGACCGAACACCGAAGCAGGCAGAGTTGAACAGCGGTAAAGCACCTCTTCCAGTTTCCGGCCGTATTCCAAATTCAGCCGGATGAACTCCGGAAACGTTCCGCAGGCCCGGGGATGGGCTGGCGTAATACCAGTATCTTCTCCGTTTGTTCCACGGCTGAGCCGGAATATCCCCTCATCACTGCCGGGCATGCAGTATGGTGAAGTAATAATTTCAATCATATTATCATAGTTCATTCCGGCAAATGCCCCCTGAGCAGTACCGTCTTCACGCAGAACCGCGGCGGCGGCACAGCCGGGAGAAAGATTTTCCAGCGCGGCTATTTCAGCAATGCTTTTCCCCCGGTAATGCCGGAAACGGGGCGATAAAGTATGCGCCAGACGCACCTTTGTCCAGTCCCGGCCGGAATTTTCCAGACTGCGGCAGAGCTGTCCAAACTCCGCAGGATCCCTTAAACGGTCTGACAAAACCGCATCATCGGCTTCAAAGGGGCAGATCACGCTTAATGAAGTCCGGCTCTCTATATAAGGATACCGGTCAAAACCGATTGACAAACCGTTTTTCATCCCCTCCGAAATCATTTGCAGTGCATCAGATAGTTTACCGTGGTTTTCCCGTCCTGCGGTTTTCAGGTGGCTGACATGCAGATATTTCAATTGGGCGTCAGACCCGGCGGAAATATATTCTGTCAAGCTCTCCAGCAGCTGTTTACCCTCGCTTCTCAAATGAGCCGCCGCCAGCGGCACCCCGGACAGAAGATATTTCACCTCCTCCGGCGGGGCAAAACATCCGGGTATATAGAGCAGTCCCAGCGATAAACCTTTTGCCCCCTGGCGCAATTGCGTTTCCAGCAGACGGCGCATTGCCGACATTTCATTTCCGGAAAGCTCTTTCTTTCCGTACCCCGCCACCGCCGCGCGCAGCGTGTTGTGTCCGCAGAGAAAATCAACATTCACCCGGGGTGAACGCTTCTCCAGTTCAGAACGGAATGAAGCATAATCACTCCAGTTTAAATCCAGTTCATACTCCCGGAAAAGTCCGCTTATATGTTCCCGGTTCAAATCCGTCAGCGGAAAAAGCGACAGTCCGCAATTTCCCCCCACCAGGTGTGTCACTCCCTGCATAACAGCGTTATCCGCCTCCGGAGCAGAGAACAGCGAGGCGTCACAATGAGTATGCACATCTACAAAACCGGGAGACAATACCAATCCGCCGCCATCGATAACCCTTTCCGCCGCAGAAGAGGTCAACTGATGTCCTTTTCCGGCGGCAAGAATTTTCTCCCGGTCAAAAAGCACTTCGCCACGGTAAAGCCCGGAGTCCGGACTGCCGTCAAATATCCAAACATTATAAAGCAGTGTTCTCATCGAAAAATCATCCGGCAAAAGCCGTTTTTTAATACCTTATGCCCACATCGCCCGTAAAATCCGCCTTTCCCCCCTCCCGGGAGGGGTAATCTAATTTACCCCTTTGCAAGCTCATTTTCAAGTCCCGGTTGACAAATTGTCCGCCATGCAGACAGATAAAAAATCAAGAAAGGAGGAAGATGGAAAAAATTTCTGACAACACCCCTGTTCCGCCGGCAGACAGCAGTTCCGCGCCGGACACCCCGCCCGCCGCTGCACGAACCGATTTTTTCGAACAGGAAATTTCCCGCCTGCGCGGTGAAGTTGAACAGCTGACCAGTGACCGTGACGGTCTGGCCCGCCAGCTGGACAGCATGATCCGGCGGGGCAAAGTGGGAGAACTGGCGGCACGACACCATTTTACCGACCCGGACTATCTGGCTTTTCTCTGCGAAAAACATCAGCTGGATCTGGACTCGGAAGAAGCGGTGGAACACTTCATGGCTGAACTCAGCGGAAAATGCCCGAAACTTTTCCGGGTGGAACTCTTCTCCGGAGTGCCGCGGCAGAACCCGCCCGGCGAAATCCGGGCAGAAAATCACACCCCCGGTAATCCGGCAGCGGAAAATATCCGGAACAATAATCCGGCAGACCGCCTGGTCGGACTGCTGGAAAACGCCCCGGAACTCAAGTAATTGAAAAATAAACTGAAAAACAGAATTTGAAAACCAACCCAAAAACATTCAGAAGGAAGTAAAAAAAATGTTGTACACTTACAGTTTTCAGAACAAAAAACGCGACCTCTCCGATATTCTTTCAACCATCGTGAAAGATGAACCGCGTTTCATTTCCAACTTCGTCCGGGTGGAAGACGCCACTTCGCAGAAACACGAATGGCTGGAAGACCAGATCACCGGACGCAGCGTAACCGTCTCCGGCGAAGTATCCGGCTTCACCTGCCCGGCTTCCGCCTCCGATCTGGCCAAACTTAAAGTCGGCACCCTCCTGGTTGCCAAAAATGACTCCGCTCTGTTCCGGGTGGACGCCATCGGCGAAGCTGACTTTACCGTCTCTCTCGTCGCCGCCAACGGCAGCAGTAAATCAGCACCCGCCAGTGGAGATGTGATGAATATTGTCTCTACTCCGGTATCAGAAGGAAGCATTTCCGGAGATGAAACCGGAATTACCGGCAATGTCAATTACAACTACACCCAGATTTTCCGCAAAGACATCGTCCTTTCCGGCTCGGCTCTGGCTATCAACGTCTTCGGCAACGCAGACAATCAGCTCAACCGGCAGACCGCATTCGCCCTTTCCGAACTCTGCCGGGATATGAACCGGGTGGCACTCTTCGGCCGCAGAGTGGAGGGAACCAGTACCAGCATCAGTGAGGCAGGCGGACTTTACGCTTTCGGCGTTGGCGATGGCGCGCTTGAAATCAATGCCGACACCACGGTTCTGGACAGCTTCATCGTCAATGACGCCGCCCAGAAAGTACTGGGAGAAGGCGGTGAACCGCTGCAGATTATCTGCTCTCCCGGACAGGCCAGGGTGCTTTCCTGCGAATACGCCGGAAAATTGCAGATTCTGCGTTCCGATGACCGGCGCGGAGCTTATGTCGCAGTCATCGTAAATGAAACCAACGGCCGCGGCATGACCATCATGGCGGATCCGGATGTGCCCGATACCGACGTCTGGGTGGC
Organism: uncultured bacterium; assembly: GCA_949286445.1. GTDB lineage: Bacteria > Verrucomicrobiota > Lentisphaeria > Victivallales > Victivallaceae > CASECL01. The sequence continues at coordinate 7,595 of CASECL010000176.1, forward strand.
TGACCCTGCCTGTTTCGGCATGTCCTGCCTCAAAGGACGCGCCATATCTGATGAAGACGCTACACCGAAAGGTTTTGACGGCATCAAACGTATGGCTCTCGGCGAACTTACCTTTGTCTTCAAAAACGCCAGACAGCGGCTCTGCCGGATCAAAAACCTCAAAGACAGCGCATCCGCTCTGGCGGAAATCAAGGCGGCGGGAAAATAATATACAGGCCGTCTCCTCCATACCGCGCCGCCCCCCCTTTTTCCGGGGGGCGGCATTTTAACCGATAATTGAAAACAGGGCAGAAATATTATGGATATTGAAAAAATTTCAACCGCCGCCGGAGAGTATTTTGAATATCACCCCAACTCCTCCGTCTGGAATGGCAAATCAGAAAAACAGCAGCAGAGCGCACTCAAAATCGCCGCACTGGATATAGAAAATTATCTGGGAGGATTGAAAACTGATTTTACTGATCCATCACTCCAGAACGCCGTTTTTGAACAGGCTTTGTGGATTATTATCCACGAAAACGGCTACGCTGACAATCTTGCTGCTGAAAGTATTGACAACATTGGCAGTGTCAGTTACCGGGAAAGATCAGCCGCACCGGGAAATGCCGACCCATCACTGCTGCTTTCGCCCCGCGCCAGAACCATGGCAGATGCGTACCGCAGACAATGCGGAATAACGTTTTACCGGGGATGATGTGTTTTTCAAGCCGGAAAATGCTATTTCAAAGGCGTATAACTGTATTTCCCCTGCCCGTCCCGGGATATTTTCCCTGTTCCGGGATACGGCAGGTGCATTCCGGCTGCGGTTTTGTCCCGGGATGCGGCAAAATCATAAAAACGTTTCCGGGCTTTTACCGCATTTTCCACGTCCATATCATAAGATGCACAGATGTCCGGACGGGGTATCTGGATGGCGGCGGCATGAAGCAGGTCTCCAATAATCAGCAATGGGCCCACTTCAAAAACCGTATGCCCCGGCGTATGTCCGGAGCCGTCGTGGGTTTTTATGCCGGGAATAATTTCTTTCCCAAATTCAAAAGTCTCAATCCGCCCTTTGTAGGATTGGAAAACTTTGCCCGCAATTTCCGCCTTGCCCGCCGCCGCCTGACGCCGCCAGTAATCACATTCCGGTACTGAAATATACAGTTTTGCCCGGGGGAAAACCGCCTTGCCGCTTTCATCGACCAGTCCGCCGATGTGATCACCGTGCATGTGGGTAAGCAGAACTGCTTCAATCTGTTCCGGGGCAACGCCGGCTTTTTTCAAATTTTTCAGCATGCTGCCCTTTGTTCCACCGTTGCCGGTGTCAGCAAGAATGTATTTCCCGTCCATTTTCAATAGAAAAGTATTTACGGAGGCCGCGGCGGCATCACCACCTGCCATACGGCGGAATTCCGCCTCCGGCAGTGAGCGGAACAGGCCATGCCTCATGGAAGTATCAGCATCCTTGACCGCAATAACTTCAAATCCGTCAAACCTGAACGTCTTCAATTGCTGTTCCGCGGCATACAAAACCGTAAAACAGACCAGAAATCCCAAAATGAATTTTTTCATGCCTCCGCCTCCGTGGAAAATCGTTAAAGCATCACAAAAAACGATTTATAATAGTAACTTTCCATGTTGTTACTATAATTCAATATTTTTAAAAAGTCAATTCTGTTCTTTTCTGCCGACGGACGTAATTGCCTGGAAAACCATTTTGCATACCTGTTCCGCCTGGAAAAATCCGCATCATCGTCCATTTCTTGCTTTTTGGATGCCGCTATGATATAGTACCGTCAGGCAAAGTCAAACCGCAAATGGGAGATATTATGCTGCAGGCAATGAAAAACAAAATGCAAATGAGGAAATTAACCGCAGATGATGATCTGGAACAATATAACGATCTGCTGCGCTACGCTTTTCAAGTGACCGAAAAACAGCTGCTCGAATACGGCTGGGAAAATGACGATATCCGGCAGTCAAAATTGCCGGTATTGAAACAGGCCCGCGTGCTGGGCTGGTTCGATCAGGGCCGTCTGGCGTCACAGTTTGCCGTTTATCCATTGAAAATGAATATTTTCAACCGCATCTGCCGTATCGGATTTATAACCAGCGTGGCAACATACCCGGAATATACCGGCCTCGGACTGATGTCAGGACTTATGCGGCGCAGTCTGGAGGAAATGCGGGATCTGGGCGAATATCTGGCTATTCTCTATCCCTTTTCCATACCGCTGTACCGGCACCGCGGCTGGGAGATAATTTCAGATAAAATGTCTTTCCGCATCAAAGATAATCAGCTGCCACGGAAAATTCAGGCCGGAGGGTACGTCCGCAGAGTTGATCCCGGCAATCCGGATTTGAAACGTCTGCATAACATTTTTGCCGCCCAGACCCACGGCTGTCTGATACGCAATGAACTGGCCTGGGAGGAATATTGGAGATGGGATGTGGATGATACCACCATTGCCATATATTACGATGAAGAGTCTTCACCCACCGGGTATATGGTATATTTAATCAAAGACAATATCATGCACATCAAGGAGATGATTTATCTGGACACCAATGCCTGGAGAGGGTTATGGAAATACATCAGTGCCCATGAATCCATGGTGGATGAAGTCACCGGCAGCAATTACTCCAATGATTCCATTGCCTTCTGGCTGGAAGACAGCGATATCCGGGAAACCATCCGCCCGTATATCATGGGCAGAATTGTGGATGTGGAACAATTCCTGAAACAGTACCGTTTCAACAACTGCCGGGGCGGGGAAAAATTTACTCTGCAAGTTCGCGATCCATTTCTGGAGTGGAACAACCGGTCATTTTCTATTGCTGCGGAATCCGATGGTTCTCTGATTGTGGAAAAAGGTGAATCGGTTCATCCGGTAGAGCTTGATATCGGTACGCTGACCACATTGCTTCTCAGTTACAAATCGCCCGCTTCGCTTCAGCGCATGGACCGTTTGAAAACCGATCCGGATACGCTGAACCTGCTGGAAAGGCTGATCCCATCCAGAAAGGCTTATATTTCAGATTATATCTGAAAATTATCTTCCGTTTCCGGGCAAAGTTCCACCGCTGAATCCGTCCGGACATCTGAAGCGGGAAAATATTTTGCCTGACATATCTTCCCGGTCCGGCAGGGATTGTATTTTTCCGGAAGCTGAATTAAGATAAAGCCGCAATATTGCCTCGGCAAATTTCATAATCAGCCGGAATTATGATTGACAAAACCGCAAAATGGTGTTAATTTTAATTCATGTTTGTTTTTCGTCCGGGTATTATGAAATACACACTGTATTCCGGAAAGTTTTTTTAACCGTATATACATTCAGGAATTTCCGGCCGCGCCGGAAAAAAGAGATTGCTATGAAAGAAAATAAGAGTAAATCCGGCTTTAACGGCAGACAATTCGCCATCTGGATGACCGCGCTGGTACTGGGAGGAATACTGGGAACGCTCGGCATCGGACGGCTTAATGATTTTTTCAACTTTATCGCCGCAGTGTACACCCGGCTGTTTCAGTTTGTGGCGGTGCCGACGATTGCGCTGGCGGTAACTACCACTCTGGCTCTGCTGGGAGCAAGGAAAAATACCGGCCGGATTTTTCTGCATACCATAATTTACACCCTGCTTACCACCGCGGCGGCGGCACTGGCGGGGCTGCTGCTTTTCAAGCTGATCGAACCGGGCAATCTGCCGCCGGAGGTAATTCAGCAGGGCGGAGCCGCGGTACCGGAAAATCTGGGGGTGATCTCTTATTACGACCACATTCTTTCGGTGATACCCAATAATATTCTTGCTCCATTTGCGTCGGGCAATGTTTTAAGCATTCTGCTGGTGGCGGTGGCGGTTGGTCTGGTTATCGCCCGGCACAGGGAATCGGAGAATATTCAAATCCTCCTGAAAGGGATTATCGGCATGCAGGAGGTGCTTTTTGCTCTGATCAAAGCTCTGGTGTGGACTCTGCCGCTGGGAATTACTGCCTTTGCCGCGCAGCTTTCGGCGCAGGTGTCGGCGGGATTTATCATCGGATCGCTGGGGAAATATGTGGCGGTGGTGCTGGGGGGAAATTTAATTCAGTTTTTTATCATTCTGCCGTTATTTCTGCTTATCCGTAGGATCAATCCGCTGCGGGTATTCCGCTGCATGCTTCCGGCGGTGCTGATGGCACTTTTCACCAAGAGTTCGGCGGCGACACTGCCGGTAACGGTGGAATCGGCGGAGAATAATTTGAAGGTGAAAAAAGAGGTGGCGCGTTTTGTTCTGCCGATCTGCTGTACCATCAACATGAATGGCTGTGCCGCTTTCATACTGGTAACCTCGCTTTTTGTCATGCAGAATGGCGGAGTGACATTGAGTGTGCCTACACTTATGCTTTGGATTTTTATTTCGATTGTTTCGGCGATTGGCAATGCGGGGGTACCGATGGGGTGTTACTTTCTGACTCTTTCGCTGATGTCTGGCATTCAGGCTCCCATCGGGATACTGGGAATTATTCTGCCGATTTACACGATTATTGACATGATTGAAACGGCGGAAAACGTATGGTCGGACTCCTGTGTCTGCGCCATGGTGGATAAATCGCTTTCCACCGGAGAGGCAAGCGTTTCAAGAAATTGACCGGCAGCTCTCCGGACGCCAACGCCACGCAACAGTGAAGCGGTGCGATACCCCGGCACATTGCCTGAAAAACAATTTTATTGCAAAACTGCCTATCTTGTGTTTGAGGACTGATTTTTGAGAACTGATTATTTTTCGCGGGGCTGATCAATTCCTGCGGTGAATTTTATCTGCCGCCCCGCCAGGTAATTTTGATTATCCGGCCATTTTCCCGCCAGACGAAAAAACGGCGGAACGGCCATGTAGAACGGAATACATATACCTCTTTACCGCGGGCAAAATCCAAGTCACACATCCGGCGGTTCTGTCCCAGTTGTTCAAAATTTTCTTCATTGACTTCCGGCAGATGATATTGGGGTTTGCCGAAGTATTTTTCGTACTGCTCCAGGGTGGAAAAAGAGCTGACCTCCTGCCATAGTTTGGCATTCCGGCTGGAAATAAATGAAAAAATACCAACTCCGGAACAAATTAAAATTGTACAGGCAATGCAGGCAAAAAGTAACCGACGCATTTTTCTTCCCGGCATATTTAAAATACGCCGCAATCGTTCTCCGGGATTTTCAAACGCCGCGGCGGCAATCCAGGTCAGCACGGCAGAGAAAAACAGGTACAGCATGTAACGGAAAAACATCGCCGCAGGATTGGTGTAATATAAACTTCCGTCATTGAGATAACCGACATTCATTCTGCCCGCAATCTGTTCCGGACCGAATATCAGGCAATCACTCAAATAAAAGTAATTGGCGGCAACATTCAGTAAAATAAAATACAGCAGAATTAACAAAATCCGGAGCAGTTTTTTTGCTGTTTCAGATCCGATGAAGCAAGCTGTAAATTGTTTACTCATTTCATTTCCCGCATCTGAATCTTTTCCGCCGGGGTACTGCCGGCAAATTCCAACGGCCAATATACCATAATCGTATTTTAATTGCAAACAATAAAAATATCCGGCCGGATTACAGATACTGTCAGATAACATGCCACAGTATTTTTTACCAAAGTCATTTGTTTTGTTTTCAAAACAACCTGCAGCAATCTCGTCATATTTTCCTGCTGACTCAGACTGCTGTGTCTTAGAATCTCTCCAGGATTTATAAATCAACTGCGCCACACTGCAAAAATATTATTCATGAATAACGTGAACCGGTGCACCAAAAACCTCCTGATATTCCTGACTGTTTACCTCTTTGATTTTTTTAAGTTCATCAGGATCTATTCCCGCGTCACCAAGCAATTCCGCTATCATATCGCTTTTGGCTGCACAATAATGAAGAACACTTTCCGGATAAAGTGCCGCCAGACGTATTTTCAGCTCACTGTAACGCCAGGCTGCATCCGGATGACTGCGCAGATAATCCCGCAATTTCAAATGGTTATCCAAAGCGGTAATTCCCTCCCGGCACACATAAAGATGATGCGCAAAATCCAGCCGCATGGACGCGGCAAAGGCTTCACGTCCCGGAATTCCGAGATTGCCGCGGTAATGCCAGCCGTTTTGTTCCAGCCGTTTCACCGTTTCAGGAAACTGTTCCCAATCCAGCAGAATAATATCAGCATCAATAATCGGTTTTGCAGCAAGTCCAGATACGGAAGTACTGCCAACATGTTCAATTTTAAAACGAATGTCTCCCAGGGCCTTTTCAACTTGCTGTTTCAGACGTGTAAACTGAGTTGCCCACTCACTACGGCTTGGCACGACCTTTACTAATGGTGTATCAAGTGCATATACAAGATGAAGCATCTCTTTACCGCGCACAATCTTAACCATTTTATCCCGCAGCGAAAAACCAAGTTTCTCCACGACAGCAAGAGAGGCTCTGTTTTCAGGGCGGATTTCGGCAATCACAGACATTTTTTCCAGTTGTCGAAAAGCGTAATTCAAACACCCGGCAGCGCCCTCGCTTGCATAACCTTGTCCACGATAGTCATATTTCAAGATATAACCGACTTCCAATTGGGGAACACCATGAACTTCTCCCGGCAAAAGACCGATCTGTCCAACCACATCTCCGGATTTTTTATCCTGTGCAATCCAATAGGCATATCCATATTTTTCATAATAATGGCACATCCGGTTGATCCACTCTCTTACTTGCTCATCGGAAAAAATATATTCCCAGGCATACATAACCCGGGTATCCTGCATCATTTTGGCTATTTCGCTGAAGTCAGCAAGTTCCATCTGACGCAAAATCAGCCGTTTTGTTTCAATAATTATCCTCTTTTTCACGCCGGAAACTCCTTTGAATACACAAAATTCCTGCCGCTACCACTCTGAAGATTGAATAACTTTTCACCGGAAAACAGAAGATTGTGGTATTGTTTTACAATATTCTGTTTTTCTGCTGATTGCAAGTTTTCAACCCGGATTACTGATTACAGAAACCTTTTATTTTGATCAGGCGATATGCGTTTTTTATGCCGTACAGTATTTGCAGGAAAGTTTCCGGATACACCGGAAAAGCTGTTATTCCATTTTCCGTTTGAAATCTTTAACAGGACAACTTCCAGGAAAACATCCAGCTTCACTATTTATTTTCTTTATCTTCCGTAAACTAAAAAAACAGGAGATAATTCCCTTCCATAAACTGCATATTATGCTTTTCGCAATTGTTTGCTGGAACATGGCGTACACCAATCGTCTTTTCACTCCGGCTACTCTGCATGATAACGCTATTGCAGAAGCTTTCTTTTCAACATTGAAGCGGGAAGATATTTCTCTTTCATACTTATAAAGACAGCCGGGAATTGGAAAATGCCGTGGCTAATTACATAGAGTTTTGCAACTCCATGCGTCCACATCGCAAACTGCACAACCAATCACCAGTAGATTTTGAGTGCATTTCCGGATTTAATGGGATACAAAAGCCGGGTACAAAAATCTGATAATCCGGCAACTCCCGGATGAAAGCAGAAAAAATAATTTTCTGCCTGCGTTGAAAAACATTCCGACCTTTTGATCCCGCGGATGAGTTTTCAAACTGTTTCTGCGGGGGAAATAAAAAACGGAATTTCAGCAGGACGCAAAGGCCGTGTCTGAAATTCCGTATACACTGCAAATGGTCGGGGCGGGGAGATTCGAACTCCCGACCTAATGCTCCCAAAGCATTCGCGCTAACCGGGCTGCGCTACGCCCCGAATCAGATTACATAACTTAAATTTAACCCCTTTTGACACTTTTTTCAAGAAGATTTTGTAAAAAAAATTCCATATCGCAGTTTTATGCTTTGAAATTTGACGAAAACCGTATTATATTCCACCTTGAGATTAAATCAAGTCAACCAAAATATAATGGAGTTATACGGTATGAAACAAAAGCTGCTGCTGCTGGGGGCATTAGTGTTTGGACTGCTTGCCGCAATTTTGAGTTACCAACAGATACAGGAGGAAAAACGCCGTATCGCCGGAGATTCCGAAACCGTTTACGTCATAAGTCTGCGGAACAGCAAAGTCGCCGGAGATGAACTCCAGGAAGCAGATATGGAACGCAAGGAAATTAAAAGAATTAAAAACCAGGAGGCCATCCACCGGGAAATTCCCTGGAGTCAGCAGCCCTACATTGTCGGACGGAAGGTTGAGGTAAGCATTCCCGCCGGACAGACATTGCTCACCACCGACCTTAAACCCGCCACTCAGGAGTCCGGCTTCAACCGCAATATCCGCCCCCAGGGCATGCGCGCAGTAGGTATTCCGGTTTCCACGGTAAACAGCGTCAACAACCTGATCAAACCAGGTGATTATGTAGACATTATCGGCACTTTCCGTTTCCCGGACATGCGGGGCGATTCCGCGCTGGATACGGTTACCATGACTATTTTGCAGAATGTACGGGTTCTGGCCACCGGTTCCAGATGGGACACTTTTTCCATGCCGATTGACGGCAGTGCCGGGCGGGCATACGGTTCGGTAGTGGTTCTGCTGGCTCCGGATGAAGTGGAAATGGTGCTTTTTGCCAGTCAGAAAGGCACCCTCGCCCTGAGTCTGCGCCACTACGATGACGCCAAAATACTCCGGGATATTGAAAAACGCAGCGTGAACTTTAAACAGCTGGAAAAATTCATCCCGCTTTTCAACGAGAGACGCGAACGCCAGCGGGAGCGGTAAAATATCATGCTTGAAATATTGATCCGCCAGCCAAATGCCAAAGATGTGGTGGCCAGACTGCCCAACGGAGCTTACGTTGTCGGTTCGACTCCCGGCTGTCATATACCGCTCAACCGCCCGGAAATATCCGGACGGCACGCCCAGCTTATTGTCCGGGAAAACACTCTCAATGTCATGGACCTGGGCAGCAGCAACGGTACTTACGTTGACGGCAACCTGCTTTTTGCCCATGAACCCTATTCCGTAGGGCCGCGTTCAGTTGTAAATATTGGCAAAGCATCAATTTCCATCCGTCCGTCTGCCGCGGCGAATGCACCGGAAAAAACACCTGCCGACACCGGAAATGTGTCCCGTCCCGCACCGCAGCAGTCTGCCGGAACAGTTCAGAATCAGTCTCAACCCTCCGTTCCGCCGCCGGCAATGGAACAGAAACCGGCGGTTTCCGCCAGAGATGCCAAGCCGCCGACTTATGAAACTTTTGCCGCCCAGTTCGGCAAAGAGGCAATTCCGATTCTGAAAGTAACCGGAGTCACTCCAGAAGCGCGCGCCGTACTGCAGGAACTGAAAAAACACGCCCACCGTGAACTGCTTAAACAGCTGAATCTGAAGAAACTTGCTGTATCCGGAGCTTCTTCCCAGGAGCTGGAGAAAAAGGCGGCTGAGACCATACGGGATATTCTTTCCCGGCTTACCGTCTCCCTGCCCCCGGGGGTAAATCTGCAGATACTGGAACGGGAACTGCTTCAGGAATCCATCGGACTGGGGCCGCTGGAATATCTTCTGAGCATAGACGACATTACTGAAATCATGGTCAACGGGCCGGAACATGTTTACGCAGAAAAAAACGGTGTTCTCTACCGTACAGACACCGCCTTTGCCGATGACAACCAGGTGCTTTCCGCCATTGAACGCATTGTTGCCCCCCTGGGGCGGCGTATTGATGAAAGTTCACCTATGGTGGATGCCCGTCTGCCGGACGGTTCGCGTGTGAACGCTATTATTCCGCCGCTGTCGCTGGTGGGGCCGTCCATAACCATCCGTAAATTTGCCAAAAAACCTTACGGAGCAAAAGACCTTATCCGTTTCGGCTCGGTTTCACCGGAGATAATGAAATTTCTTGAAATCTGCGTTAAAGTCAGAAAAAATATTCTTATTTCCGGCGGTACCGGTTCGGGAAAAACTACTTTGCTTAATGTATTAAGTTCGTTTCTTCCCAACCGGGAGCGTATTATTACTATCGAAGACGCCGCGGAACTCCAGCTTATGCAGGAGCACCTGGTGCGTCTGGAAGCGCGTCCGCCGAACGTTGAAGGACGGGGCGAAATAACCATCCGTGATCTGGTGCGCAACTCTCTGCGTATGCGTCCGGACCGGATTGTGGTCGGCGAGTGCCGCGGCGGGGAGGCATTGGATATGCTCCAGGCGATGAATACCGGACACGACGGCAGTCTGACCACCATTCACGCCAATACCGCCCGTGATGCGCTGGCACGGTTGGAAACATTGGTTCTTATGGCCGGATTTGACCTGCCGCTACGGGCGATACGGGAACAGGTTGCCTCCGCTATCAATATTATCGTTCAGATCAGCCGTGAACGCGACGGCTCCAGAAAGATTAGCAGCGTAAGTGAGATAACCAAGATGGAAGGCGATGTGATCACCATGCAGGATCTTTTTGTCTTCCGGCAGACCGGATGGGATGACAACAACCGCATTCTGGGCGAATATGTACCCACCGGCGGAGTGCCTACCTTCCTGGACGAAATCGAACGCGCCAAACTGCCGCTGGATATCGGTATTTTCCAGCCGAAAGACAAAAATATTTCACATAGTTTCGGGGAGGCGAACCATGCTTGATTCTCCGCTGATTCCGGCATTGATGTTTTTCGTCAGCATCAGTATGGCAACTTATGTGGTGGCCGACTTTATTATTTATGTTTCCAACCGTTACCGGGACCGCTACCTGCAGGAGGTGGCGGTGGAGCTGGATGATATTCTTATCCAGATGCCGGCGGGAAGAATCCATGACCTTACCTATGCCATTTGCGGGGTGGGTTTCCTGCTGATGTTTCTGATTTACTCTTATGCGGCGGGGGATTTTGCCTGGAAGGGCGGCACCATGTGCGGTCTGGTGGTGGCAGTGCTGCTTTTCCCCATTCCACGACTTATTCTCCGGCACTTGCGCAAGCGCAGACTTCAAAGGTTCAATGCCCAGCTGGAGGATGTGCTCGGTGAAATATCCAGCGCACTCAAAGCCGGATTCAGCATCAATCAGGCATTGGAGGAAATTGCCGGACAGAACCGGCCGCCGATATCGGTGGAATTCCGGTTGCTGACTCAGGAAATACAGCTGGGAGTGCCGCTGGAACAGGCCATGGAAAACATGAACCGGAGACTCAATTCCGAAGACTTTGAACTGGTTGCCACGGCGATAATCACCGCCCGGCAGACCGGAGGTGAACTTACCGGCACATTGGAGCGGCTGGCTTCGCTGATCCGGGAACGCATGCGTATAAACAATAAACTCCGGGCGATGACGGCAATGGGACGGCTTCAGGCAATTTTAATCTCTCTGATGCCGGCGGTACTGCTTATCGGCATGTATTTTCTCAATCCTGCGCTGGTGGTGGGAATGTTCGAATCGCCGCTGGGGATTGTGGCGGTGGTGGTGGCGGTGCTGCTGCAGATCGCCGGATTTTTTGTCATTAAGAAAATAACTACCATTGAGGTATGATTGTGAACAGGAGGAGAGAAAAATGATTTCCTTTCTGGCCGCGTTCTGTGCCGGGATTGCCGGTTTCTGTGTGGCGTTTTTTGTACTCAAGGCGGTATTCAGCATTGAAATAGAACGGGTGTCCGGGACGGAACGGCAGTCGCTTAAACTGCCGGTAATGTTCCGGTTGCTTATGCCGTTGCTGCCCAATGCCCGCAAATTCGCAGTAAATGAGATGTTTCTGGTTCAGCGGGAAAAGGATGAAAAATCTTTGATGATGGCGGGGCTGACTGATTTTTTCAACGGAGTTGATTTTGTCGGTCTGAGGATCATGTTCGCGGTGGCGGGATTTGTTTTTATGGTGGTGCTGGCTCTTAACGGCTATATTCTTTACGGGATAATCGTCCAGCTGCTGCTGTTTATCTACCCCGGCGCGTGGCTGAAATCAAAAATTAACCGGAGGCACTGGGAAATAACCCGGGCTTTGCCCAATGTGCTGGATTTGCTTACTTTGTCGGTGGAGGCGGGAAAGGATTTTATCAGTTCATTGCGGGACATTCTGCTGCGGCGGAAACGGGATGCTTTAAGTGAAGAACTTTCCCGCTGTTTCCAGGAAATACAGCTGGGGCGCAAGCGCACGGATGCACTGCGGGATATGGTAAACCGGGTTCAGCAGCCGGATCTGACTTCGGCGATAAATGCCATTATTCAGGCGGAAGAGCTGGGTGTAAGCATCGGGCAGATTTTGCGTATTCAGGGGGATATGCTCCGTAACAAGCGGTTCAACCGGGCGGAAAAACTGGCAAATGAGGCTCCGGTAAAAATAATTTTCCCGGTAATTGTATTTATTTTCCCTGCGCTGTTGCTGATTTTGGCAGTGCCGATATTCATCAGCGCAATGAAGGTATTTGCCTGAATCCTGCTGTATGCAGCGGGAGAACCCGGAAATTCAGGGATAAGAGCATAATTTTTGCCTGAAAACTCAGGAAATAAGATAATGATTTACAATTTAAGTAAATCCAGCATAGTGGCAGAACGGCCGGAATGGGCTCTGGGTTTCTGGTCAAGATTGACCGGACGGATGATGAAACGTTTCCGGCCGGAGGGGTGTGATGCACTGATCTTTGACCGGTGCAATTTTGTGCATACTTTTTTCATGATTGAAAAAATTGATATAATTATGTTGTCGGACCGTTTTGAGGTATTGTATATCTCGCCGGAGACTCCGGTTTTCCGGCCCTGCATCGGCTGTATGAAAGCGTCAATCACGCTGGAACTGCCGGCAGGCAGAATTGAAGCAAGTTCGACAGAAGCGGGGGATGTTTTGAATTTAAATATGTTGG
>CASECL010000177.1 GCA_949286445.1 uncultured bacterium
CGGCAAAACCCTGGCCAAGCAGAACGGGGAAAAATAAACAAAACCGGACCGCAGGAAATCAGGGCGGGAATGTTTTGAGCTGATACAATCAGTTCCGGGAGAAGCCATTCTCCCGGATAATTGTTTTAAAACCGGAGCTCAAGGGTCCGGGCAGGGAAAAATATGATTGCCTGAGATGCATGAATAACGGCGGCGGCAGGAAAATAAACGGCGGCGGCAGGAAATTTTATCCGTGGAGAGCAAGTTGAAAACAGCCATTATTCTGCCGCAAATTGCGTCAAAGCGGTTTTCCAATACCCCCCAAAGCATATTTGCGGCAATACCAGGCACATTGCCCTGCCCCGGATAAAAGATTATCCAGGACGGTAATTTTTTAATTCTGCTGATGAAAAATCTGGCAGGATAAGTCTATTTTTCCTTACCGCCGTGCCGGAGTAAAAACCAATTGAACGCTGAATATTTCTGCCGGGGGAAGATGGCTTATCCGCCGGATATTTTTCCCGGCAATAAATATTGCGGATATCCCGGAGGAAATCCCGCTCCCATGGCAATATTCGTAACTATTTGGGGCGGAAGATAACTGCGGATATGCCGGAGCAAATTCCCAGGCATGGAGGCATCCCCGGGACACTCTTGAAAGCCAATAAAACTGAACACCTGTTTTTTGTATGAATATAATTGAAAAATCATCCCCGTCTTCTCCTCTCGCCGCCCCGTGCCGTGATTCGGAACTGTGGGTTATTTCCGGAGCGACCGCCTCAGGCAAAAGTGATTTGGCTCTGGAACTGGCGGATAAAATCGGAGGAGAGATTATTTCTGCCGATTCCATGCAGCTTTACCGGGAGTTTTCCATTGGCGTGGCCAAACCCTCGGCAGCGGAACAGAGCAGAATAAAACACCACCTTATTGATGTGGCAAGTTTCCATGACCGGATGGATGTTTACCGTTATCTGGAAATGGCAGAGAAAGCGTTGAATGAGGTGTGTTCCAGAGGGAGAATTCCGATTATCTGCGGCGGCACCGGTTTTTACATCAAATCCCTGCTTTACGGTCTGGACGACCTGCCCGGTGATGACCGGCTCCGGGAAAAAATCGACCGCATGAGCGATGATGAATTGTTCCAGCTGGCAGAGGCAACCGACCGGGAGGCATTTGCCAAATGGCAGAACTGCCGGCGGAAACTGGTACGGGCTCTGGAAGTGAAAATCATCACCGGAAAATCCCTGCTTGAACTTCAACAGCATTCATTCTGCCTGCGTTATTCCGGGGTGAAACACTTCACCCTGGACCGCGAACCGGACGATTTGAAAAACAGAATACGCCTGCGCGCCGGAAAAATGCTTTCTTCCGGCTGGATTGAGGAGGCGGAATATTGCCTGAAAAACGGTCTGCTGAAATCTCCCACCGCACATCAGGCCATCGGTTACCGACTGATCGGAGATTATCTTGCCGGGCGGTACACCTTAACTGAATTAACCGATAAAATCGCGGTTTCCACCTGGCAATATGCCAGACGCCAGCGCACCTGGTTCGGCAATCAACATCCGGAAGCGGTGCATATCAAAGCGGTTCCGGGGGAAAAAGCGGCACTGTCAGCCATTTTAAGTTTTACGGCTTGAAAAGCTGACCGTATAATGATATATTATTCCGTAAGTTTCAGAAAATACGGAATTCTTCTCCAGTCGGGGGAACTTTGAACACACTTGAAGTAAAAAATCTTTCTGTTGCCTTCACCGGTCCGGATGGGAAAGAGGTTGAGGTGGTAAGCTGCTTTTCCTGGCAGGTAAAAAGATCTTCTATAACCGCTCTGGTCGGCGAATCCGGATGCGGCAAAAGCGTTTCCACTCTGGCTCTGACCAGATTGTTCAATAACGGAAAAGTGAAAATCAATGCCGGGGCAATTGACTTTTTCACCGCTTCCGGAGGGAAAATTGATCTTCTTAACGCGTCAGAAAGTGAACTGCGCAAAGTGCGGGGGGGTAAAATAGGGTACATTTTCCAGGATCCCGGCAGCGCGCTTAATCCGGTATTCCGGATCGGCAGTCAGATTGTTGAAGTATTCCATCTCCACCGCCCGGAGGTGAAGGATACCAAGGCAGAGGCAATAAAACTGCTTAACGAAGTTGGCATTCCATCTCCGGAACGGCGTTTCTATGCTTATCCCCATGAACTTTCCGGCGGTATGCAGCAAAGAGTGATGATTGCCATGGCACTGGCGGGAAATCCGGAACTGTTGATCGCAGATGAACCCACAACTGCGCTGGATGTGACAATTCAAGCTCAAATACTGGAATTGCTTGACCGCATCCGTAAAGAAAGGGGTATGACCGTTATACTGATTACCCACAATCTGGGAATTGTGTCTGAACTGGCCGATGATGTCGGAGTAATGTACGCCGGAAAACTGGTTGAATTTGCCGCTAAAGATGAAATAATGCAAAATCCGCTTCATCCCTATGCCCGGGCTTTGCTGGCGGCGGTGCCGGATCTTGAAGGCAGCCGGGATGAACTTTTCAATATTCCCGGATCGGTGCCTAATCCGGCGGCTTATCCCGCCGGCTGCCGTTTTGCCCCCCGCTGTCAGGACCGGGAAAAAACCGGCTGTGATGGAACATTTGATTTACTGCCGGAAACAGGATATGCCGGGAGGGAACATTTTTGCGCCTGCCCCCGCTTTGCGGTGACGGAAGATGTCTGTGATAAAGGGAAAAAGCGGTGAAAAGGGTGAAATAAAATGATTATCCGGAGTTCACTGATAAAACTGCTGATCGTTCTGGCACTGGTTATTGTAGCTACTGCATTGCTGACTACTTCACAGCGCAATGCAGTCCGTCCGGCACGCCGGGAAGCTCAGGATATGCTGGAATTGAAAAACCTGCTGCGGGCAAAATTTATGCTTGAAGATGGCAAGAATGATGAAGCTTTGCGCATTTGTTCATCTCTGCTGCGAAATTCACCCGGCAGTGTGGACGTGCGCCGGGTAATGGCAGATGCCATGATTGCTCAGGGGAATTATTCCACCGCCGAAGGAGTGCTGCGTTATGCCATTACCGATGCGCCGGAGGATGCGGCGTTGCGCCGGAAACTGGCCACTGCCCTGTTTTTCAGCGGCCGCGATGAACAGGCAGTGCAGGAGTTGAAAAAATCATATTCCCTTGACCCCTCGGCTCCGGCGACATTACTGATGCTTTACCGATATTACGAAGACAGGGGAGACACCGCGGAACAGGAGTTCTACGGCGGCAAACTCCAGCAATTACTCAATGAACGGACCATGCGATGAGCAGAATACGGGTACTTGATGAAAATATGTGCAACCGTATCGCGGCGGGAGAAGTTATTGAACGCCCCGCTTCGGTGGTCAAGGAACTGGTGGAAAATTCCATTGATTCCGGAGCCTCCAGCATAAGTGTGGCAATCGAACGGGGCGGTACAAGGCTGATCCGGGTGCGCGATGACGGCTGCGGCATGGATTCAGATGACGCCATGCTCTGTCTGGAGCCTCACGGCACCAGCAAAATCAATAATGAAAGCGATCTGGTGAATTTATCCACTTTGGGCTTCCGGGGTGAAGCTCTGCCGTCAATAGCTTCTGTAAGCCGGTTTATGCTCCGCACTTCACAGCGGGGAGCCCAGGAGGGCAGTGAAGTAAAGGTGGAGGGAGGCAAATTTATTGAACTTGTTCCCGGGCCGGCCGCTCCGGGAACCGAGGTGGAGGTAAAAGACCTTTTCTTCAATACCCCCGCCAGACGGAAATTTCTGCGTTCACAATCGACAGAAGAGCACCATATTGAAGAAATTCTGCTCAATCTTGCGCTCTGTTATCCGCGGATAAGTTTTTCCCTTTCTTTTGACGGCCGGGTTGCCTTTTCCTCCGCCGGCAGCCGGGACGGCAGTTTATCCATGCGGCTGCGAGAATTTTTCGGCCGGGCCGCCGCCGGGATGCTGCTTCCAGTGGAACACCGGGAAAATAACATGCATATTTACGGATATACTGCTGAACCCGGTTACAGCCGCCCGTCCAGGCAGGAACAGCGCACTTTTGTCAATGGACGCAAAGTGGAATCACCTGCGCTTTATCAGGGACTGCGGGAGGGATATTCAACCCTGGCGGAGCGGGGAAGGTATTTTCCCTGCGTGATTTTTCTGGAAATGCCGGGGGATATGGTAGATGTAAATGTTCATCCCGCCAAAAGGGAAGTGCGTTTCCGCAATGATTTTGCCGTGTCCAGGGCAGTGGCCGCCGCCGTGTCCCGCGCACTGAAAAACCGGGGCAGGAATATAACAGAAAATTTACTGTATCCGTCACCGGACGAAATAACGGAAAATCATCAAAATAACGGCAAAGTAACGGATCATGCCGTTATTCCGCCTCAAAACAATAATGACACACCGGATAAAATAACGGAAAAGGATTTCAGCAAACTGCCGGATTATCCGTTAAACGGCGGGAAAATATCTCTGGCGGCGGCATTTCAGGCCGGGCAGGTGAATTACCGGGCAACGGAGCAGAAAACGTTGTTTTATCCGGAAAATCCGGCGGAAAAAGCGGTGTTTCACCATGAACTTATTGACAGTAAAACTAAGCCGGATAAAACTGAAAAAACAGAAAATAACGCCGCAGAAAACCTGAATAACAGCCTGGAAAACAGAAATAACGGAACCGGTATTTCTGCCCCGCCGGCAAATCAATCCGCCCCGCTTTACCGGGAACTAAAGCGGGATACAGTGGCATTTGACGGAGTATATCCGGAGGAAATTTTCGGCGTGCTGGATGACTCCTATATTGTGGGAGCGGCGGGGAAAAATCTGGTTCTCATCGATCAGCACGCCGCCCATGAAAGAATACTTTTTGAACGCATTACTGATCAGGCGGCAAAACACAGTGCCGCTTCACAGCGTCTGCTGCTGCCGGTAACCGTGGAGCTGCCGATTTCGCAAAGTTCATTGCTGCTGAAAAATCTGCCGCTGTTCCAACAGCTGGGTTTTGAAATCGAGTCACTGGGGGGGACCACGCTGCTGATCAGCGCACTGCCGGCCGACTTCACCGGAGATGCCGCCGGAATACTCCTGGATGCCACCGCAGAACTGGTCAGCAACGCCGCGGCAAAAATACCGGTAAATCTGGAATACGCTGCCAGAGCCGCCTGCAAGGCCGCAGTGAAATCTCATGATAAACTCTCAATGGAAGGAGCCAGAGGACTGGTGAAAGAATTGCAGAAATGCCGTCAGGGTACACTTTGTCCGCATGGCAGGCCGACCATCATAAATATCACCATGTCCGAAATAATCCGTCGTTTCGGCAGAAAGTAATTCGGAGAAACAACCGCAAAATGAAGAAAAAAGAACCACATTGCGAATACCTGGTATTCGGACACCGCAATCCGGATATCGACAGCCTGGCCGCTGCCTGCGGACTGGCTCACCTCAGAAAAATCACCGACAAAATCAACGTCCGGCCCGCCGCCTGCGGACGACCGGGGGCAAGAGCTGAATATCTGTTTAAAAAATTCAACTATCCGCTTCCGGAACTGAGATGGAGCGTTTACCCCTGCGTAAAAGATATTTTCGACCCCGCCCCGCCGGTGGCAAAAAGTGAGGACTCCCTCTATTCCGCCGTGGAACTCCTTGAACAAAACCACCTCTCCAGAATCGCAGTGCTGGACGATAAAGGTAATTACTCAGGAATGCTGAGTCTGTTTTCCATGCTTGACGGCCTGCTCCAGAAAGACGACGGCAGCGGAGGCGGACTTACCGGACGCGGCGTGCGTTCCTCGCTGAAACTTATCCGCAATGTACTTGAGGGAGAATTCCTCTGCGTCAGCGAACAGGATAAAGAACAGAATTTCGAAGTCTATGTCGCTGCGATGAACGTGGAAAGTTTCCGGGAACACATCCCCCGCCGCCGCCCCCGGGAACTGGCCATTGTCGTTGGAGACCGCAGCGACATCCACCTTATGGCAGTGGGCATGGAAATCCGCCTGATGATCGTTACCGGCTCGCGGGAGGTGGATAAACTCGTACTTGCCGCGGCAAAAGAGAAAAAAGTTTCCATCCTCCGCACCCCATTGGATTCCGCCACCGTGATCAGAAGACTTAAATTGAGTCTGCCGGTGCGGCTGCTCGCGCACAAGGAAGAGATTACTTTGACCGGAAATGACCGGCTGTCAGATATTTCCAGAAAACTTTTTGCCAGTCATGAAGACATTTTCCCCGTGCTGGATGAAGACGGCAATTTCCGGGGCGTGCTCAATAAAGTGGAGCTCTCCGGAGACAATAAACTCAAGCTCCTCATGGTCGATCACAGCGATTTCGATAACGGCGTGCCGGGAATCGACTGCGTGCCGGTGGTGGAAATTGTCGATCATCACCGTTTCAGCCTGCCGCCGCTGGATTATCCGGTCAGAATTACCTGCGATACCGTGGGAAGCAGCTGTACACTGGTTACGGAGTTGTTCAATCACTTCGGCGTGACCATACCGCCGGATCTGGCGGGAATACTTCTGGGCGGCATTGTTACCGATACCCTGCTCCTGCATTCCCCCACCGCTACGGAACGCGACCGGGCGGCATTGAAGCAACTGGAGGAGATTTCCGGCGTTTCCGGCACTGAACTGCATCGGGAAATATTCAAAGTCGGCTCCTTAATCGCCCGGATGACCCCGGTTGAGGCATTGAACGCCGACCGGAAAAATTTCACCGCAGGTAAAATCAATTTTGCCGTTTCCCAGGTGGAAGAGGCGTCATTTGAAGAATTTTTCTCCAAAGAAAAAGAGCTGCGCGAGGCGGCACTGAAAATAGCTGATGAGGAAAACCTCAATGTCTTTGCTCTGCTGGTAACTGATGTGGTAAGAGAAAATTCACTGCTGCTTGCCGTAGGAGAAAAAAAATTGCTCTGGAGTCTGCCTTACCGGAAAATCCGGGAAAATCTTTACGATCTGCCCGGAGTGCTCAGCCGGAAAAAACAGCTTATCCCGGAATTACTGAAAAATTTTCAAAATTGAAACACATTGAATTTGTAAATAAAAGGAGCGGAAAATCATGGCAAAGAAAGTTTCCAGAAATTATTGGGAGACCCCGGAATTAACCGAGATCAACCGTCTGCCCATGGGCGCAAATCTTATTCCTTTCGATTCGGCCGCCAAAGCCCGGTCCGCCGATCCGGAAAAATCCCCTTACTATCTCAGTCTGGACGGGAAATGGGATTTCCTCCTGCTGGATAGCCCGGAAGAAAGTTTCGAGGGGAAAAAATTCACCTCCATCAACGTTCCCGGCAACTGGACCATGCAAGGCTTTTCCGACCGTCCCATTTACACCAATGTCAAAATGCCGTTTGACAATAATCCGCCTTTCGTGCCGGAAAAAAACCCCACCGGAATTTACAAACGCTCATTCACCCTGCCGGAAAAATGGGAGTCCAGAAGAACTGTTATCCATATCGGCGGAGCTGAAAGCGTGCTGGAAGTTTTCTGCAACGGCGAATTTGCCGGTCTGGGCAAAGACAGCCGCCTGCCCTCCGAATTTGACCTCACCGATCTGGTGAAACCCGGAAAAAATGAACTTATGCTCCGGGTAATACGCTGGTCTGATGCCAGTTATGTGGAAGATCAGGATCACTGGTGGCAGGCCGGGGTTTACCGGAGCTGCTACCTTTATTCCACCGAGAAATACGGCTTTATCCAGGATGTCTTTGCCAACGGCGACTGGAACCTGGAGGAAGATCATGCCGTACTCAATTTTGAGTGCAAAATCGGTTTCCGTCCGGAACAGAATATCGGAGAAATCTGCAAGGGCTGGAAGGATTTTTCTGTCGAACTCGAACTCCTGGACAATCAGGGCAAAGCAGTATGGAAAAACCTTCTTCCGATCAGTTCATCATTCCGCAAAGACCTCTTTTCCGCCTCAGTGGAAGCAGATATTCAGGGGTTGAAGAAGTGGTCCTCCGAAGAACCCAATCTCTATTACCTGACTATTTCACTCCGCAACGGCGGAGCCAAAGTAACCGACGCCCGCGCCTGCCGGGTGGGCTTCCGCAACATCCGGCTGGCGTACCGGGAACTCCAGATCAACGGCAAAGCCGTCCTGATCAAGGGCGTCAACCGGCATGAACATGATGAACTTAACGGCAAAACCGTTTCTATGGACTCCATGCTAAAAGACATCATACTGCTCAAGCAGTTCAATTTCAACGCAGTACGCACCTGCCACTACCCCAACGATCACCGCTGGTATGATCTTTGCGACGAATACGGTATCTATGTATTGGACGAAGCCAACGTGGAGTGCCACGCCAATTACGCCAGCCTCTGCCATGATCCCCGCTGGAAAAATCACATGGTCGAACGCTGTACCCGCATGGTCATGCGCGACCGCAATCACCCCTGCATTATCGGCTGGTCGCTGGGCAATGAATCCGGTTACGGCGAAAACCACATCGCCGCCGCCGAAGCCGTCCGACAGCTGGATGACTCCAGAATTATCCATCACGAGGGAGAATTAAAATCATTCCTGCATCAGGGCGGCAATGTGTATGAAAGCAGAAATTTCAATATCGCCAATGAGTTCGCCGATCCGATGTATCCGGCACTGACCGACGTTATAAAGTGGGCGGAACACCCCGACGCCGACGACCGCCCGTTCATCATGTGCGAATACAGCCACGCCATGGGCAACAGCAACGGCAGTCTCGCTGAATACTGGGATGCGATCAAAACTTACCACGGTTTGCAGGGCGGTTTCATCTGGGACTGGGTCGATCAGGGGCTGAAGATGACCGACAAAAAAGGCCGTTCCTACTGGGGATACGGCGGCGACTGCGGTGAAAAAATTCATGATTTTGACTTCTGCATCAACGGTATGATCTGGCCGGACCGCACTCCCCACCCGGCGATGTATGAATTCAAGTATCTGGCACAGATAATCGAGGTCAAATCGGTAAGCAATGACGGTAAAGTCTTTGAGATCACCAATCTTCAGGATTTCCGCGATGCCGACTGGCTGGAGGGACGCTGGGAACTGCTGCTGGACGGCACCGTGATCGAACGCGGCGAACTGCCCGCGCTGGATTTGGGACCGGGCGCAGGCAAACTCTATGAAATAGACTGGGATCTTGAGGAGATTGAACTGGGAGACCGGGTGCATCTCAACTTCAGCTTTGTCACCCGGGAAAAAACTCCCTGGTGCGCGAAAGGTTTTGAAGTTGCCTCAGAGCAGTTCGAGCTTACCGAGTGCTTCCCGGTGACCAGTGCCGGACTGGAAGACTGCTGCTGCTGCTGCCGCGAAGACGGCGAAGCGGAGGCAACAGACAAATCCGCAGAAGTATCCGTCCGTAAACTTAAAAACTCAATTACCCTGAAAGCCGCCGACGGTACTGCGCTGGAATTCGACCCGGTTTCCGGGGACGGAGTGATTAAGAAGAATGCCAAACGCCTGATGAGCGTACCGGAATTCAACCTCTTCCGCGGCTGCACCGACAATGACGGCATCAAGGGCTGGAGCGGACAGGAAGCCAAACCCATGGGACAATGGCTGGAAGCCGGCTTCAACAATTTGAGCAAAACTCTGGTGATGCTGGAAACTGAAAAACTTTCCGGCGGCGCGGCAACAGTCCGCCGTCAGTACCAGTACCTGGGCAAGGATGAAAACAAGCCGATTGATTTCTATCAGCAGATAACGCTCTATCCTGACGGTGAAATAGAATTTGCCCAGGAATTCAAATTTGCTCCGGGTCTCCCCACACTGCCGAGAGTGGGTGTGAAAGCCGTTACCGCAGCCGGATTTGAACAGCTTACCTACTGGGGCAACGGACCGTTTGAAAATTACCCCGACCGCAACCGGGCAAGTTTCTACGGCTGTTATGAAGACACGGTCAGCAATATGTACACACCGTACATTATGCCTCAGGAATGCGGCTGCCGTACCGGAGTGGACTGTCTGATGATCTCTGACGGCAAAGATGAAATTATTATTGATTCAGCGTTCACGCCGTTTTCCTTTACCGCGCTTCATTTCGATGCGGAACAGTTCTTCAATGCCCGGCACACCTGCGAACTGGAAGCGAAGAAAGAGACCGTTCTCTGCCTCGATCTCGCCCAGCGAGGTCTGGGATCCGGTTCCTGCGGGCCGCAGACACTGGAGGAATACTGCCTTGAACCGGGAGAATATGAATTCTATTTCAATTTGAAGGTGTAAAAATATGAGTGATTTCAACGGCGTTTCCGATTCTGCCGCCGTAAAAGCGGCGGAACCGGAGGCGGCGGAATTCCGGAAAAGGGAACTGCCGCCGCACAATTATATTGCTCTTTCCATTATTTTTCTGGGGTTTTGTTCGCCATTTGCCCTGATATCGCTCTATTTCGGAGCGCAGGTAAACCGTTTTTTTGTGAACTATCAGGATGAAAAAGCTCAAAAAGCCAGTTCCAGAGCGTTATTGTGGTGCTGGATCAGCGCGCTGTGGGTGATATTTCTCTTCTTTTCCTGCGCCGCTCTGGTCACCAAAATGGCAGAGATTGTTCAATCCTGGAGCAATGTGCAATAAAATTGAGGGCACCCATGAAAAAAACAGTTGAACGCAGAAAAACAACCGTCCCGGTAAGAAACCACACCGATGTATTGGTCATCGGTGCCGGCCCGGCCGGTTTCGGAGCCGCGGTGGCCGCCGCCAGAGCTGGAGCAAAAGTTACTTTGATTGAACGCTCCGGTATGGCCGGAGGCATGTGGACACTGGGACTTTTGAGCCCATTTTTCGATAACAGCGGCAAAGAC
>CASECL010000178.1 GCA_949286445.1 uncultured bacterium
AACCGCAACAACCGGTTGAAAAACCTGCTCCAGCTCCGCACCCCTGAGGTGATTATCCGTAATGAAAAACGCATGCTTCAGGAAGCGGTTGATGCCTTGATGGACAACGGCCGTCACGGCCGCGCCGTCACCGGTGCCGGAAACCGCGCGCTCAAAAGCTTGAGCGACATGCTCAAAGGCAAACAGGGCCGTTTCCGTCAGAACCTGCTGGGTAAACGCGTTGACTATTCCGGCCGTTCCGTGATTGTAGTCGGACCGGAACTCAAAATTCATCAGTGCGGTCTGCCCAAACGTATGGCGATGGTACTGTTTGAGCCCTTCATTATCCGCCACCTCAAGGGCCGCGGTCTGGCTCATACGGTACGCGGGGCAAAGAAAATGATTGAACGCGGTGAACCGGTCGTCTGGGATATTCTGGATGAAGTTACCCAGGGGCATCCGGTGATGCTCAACCGTGCGCCTACGCTGCACCGTTTGAGTATTCAGGCCTTTGATCCGATTTTGATTGAGGGATCCGCGCTACGCATTCACCCGCTGGTCTGTACTGCGTACAACGCCGACTTTGACGGAGACCAGATGGCGGTTCACGTTCCGCTGTCCAACGAAGCACAGATGGAAACCAAGCTGCTGATGCTTTCACCTAACAACATCTTTTCACCCGCCAGCGGCAAACCGATTGTTTCACCGACGCAGGACATTACCCTGGGATCTTATTACCTTACCTGCGAACCGAGAAACAAGGACAAAGCCAAGTTTTACCGGGATTATTTTGAAGTACTGTATGCTTACAGCTGCGGTTTCATCAAAATCCATGACGCGGTGAAAATCCATAACCCGGACCTGGGTAAAGATACCGTTTACGGAGACAAGGAGTCCAAATTTATTCTCACCACTCCGGGACGCTGTTTCTTCAATGAAATCTGGGACAAACGCCTCGGTTTCTTCAACCGGGTGGCCAAAAAGAAACAGCTGGGCGAACTGATCAGTATGTCCTACAAAATCGCCGGACATGGCGATACCATCCGTCTGCTGGACGATTTGAAAGACCTGGGTTACCGCCATGCCACCCAGGCAGGGCTGTCCATTTCCATCGCCGACCTGCAGGTGCCGGAGGAAAAGGAACACCTTATCGAAGAGGCCCGCGGCGAAATTGAAAAGGTTATGGATCAGTACAACAACGGTTTGCTGACCGAAGGTGAACGCCATAACAAAGTTATTGATATTTGGACTCAGACCACCAATCAGGTGGCGCAGAAAGTGTCTGAAATTCTGGAAACCACCTCACGCAAAGGCGACATCAACCCGGTATTTGCGATGCTTGATTCCGGGGCCCGCGGCAGTAAGGACCAGATCCGTCAGCTGGCCGGTATGCGCGGTTTGATGGCCAAGCCCAGCGGAGATATTATTGAACGGCCGATTCTGTCAAACTTCCGTGAAGGTCTTTCCGTGCTGGAGTACTTCATCAGTACCCACGGTGCGCGTAAAGGTTTGGCGGATACCGCATTGAAAACAGCAGACTCAGGTTACATGACCCGCCGTCTGGTGGACGTTTCCCAGGACATTATCTGCCGGAAAGAAGACTGCGGCACAGTAAAAGGTATCTGGACTGAAGCTATTATCGAAGGCGACACTACCATTCTGCCGCTGCGTGAACGCATTATCGGCCGTTACAGTGCACAGGATATCAGGGATCCGATTTCCAATGACGGAGCTTTGATTGTGGCTGCCGGGGAAGAAATTACACCTGCTATTGCCGACTTGATCGACAAACGCGGTATTACCAAGGTGCTGATCCGTTCAACCCTCACCTGCGAAACTGCCAAGGGCGTCTGTGTCAAGTGTTACGGACGCAACCTGGCCAATGACCGTCCGGCACGGATCGGTGATACTTTGGGAATTATCGCAGCACAGTCAATCGGTGAACCCGGTACGCAGCTTACCATGCGTACATTCCACATCGGCGGTACCGCGTCAAGCGCATATAAACAGCCGGCCATTTCCGCACGTAATGCCGGAACGCTGAAGCTGTTCAATGTACGCACCGTGAAGAACAAAGAGGGCGAAACCGTGGTGGTGAACAAAAACGGTTATGCCATCATCTATGATGAAGAGGCCGCCAACCGCGCCGAACAGCAGGCCAGAGAACGCGCCCGCGTGGAAGCGGAAGCCATTGGTGCGATGTTCAACAAGGATTATGACTATCACTCTGACGCGCTGCGTGAAGCGGAACTTGACCGTTACGAACTGGAAGCCGGTTCCATTCTGGAGAAATTCGACGGCGACAAGGTCAAGGCCAATGAACAGTTTGTTCACTGGGATCCCTACCATGTGCCGATTATCGTTGAAGAGGGTGGTATTGTCGAACTTCATGACTTGATTGAAGGCGTTACGCTGAGCAAGCAGAAGCGCGGCGGCACCGAGGAAATTACGGTAACTGAGCACCGTGACGACCTGCATCCGCAGATTGTCATCAAGAGCAAGGACGGCGATTTCCTGGCCAACTATCCGCTTCCGGCGGGAGCCTTTCTGATGGTCAAGGAGCGCGCCAAAGTCACCTCCGGAACGATGGTAGCCCGTGTACCGCGGTCGCTGACCAAGAACAAGGATATTACCGGAGGTCTGCCGCGTATTGCCGAGCTGTTCGAAGCGCGTAATCCCAAGGATGTGGCGGAAATCGCCCGCATTGACGGTATTGTTGAAGTGGACAAGATTGTCCGCGGCCGCCGTCAGCTGGTTATCCGGGATCCGGAATCCGGCCTGACCGAGGAACACAACAATATTCCGGGTCACAAGCACCTGACGGTAAGCAAAGGAGACTTTGTCCGCAAAGGCCAGAAACTTACCGAAGGCTCGGTGGTTCCGGCGGCGTTGCTGGAAGTTTGCGGTATTCATGAACTTCAGCGTTACCTGGTCAACGAAATTCAGTTGGTTTACCGTGCCCAGAGCGTGGAAATTAACGACAAACATATTGAAATAATTATCCGTCAGATGATGCAGAAAGTTCGCATTACCGAATCCGGTTCCAGCGACTATCTGGTGGGCGAACAGCTGGATCGGACGGAATTTGAGCAGACCAACCGTGAGATAATTGAACGCGGCGGCCGTCCGGCGGAAGCCGAACCGATACTGCTTGGTATAACCAAAGCGGCGTTGGAAACTGAAAGCTTCATATCTGCGGCGTCCTTCCAGGACACCACCCGTATTCTGACCGAAGCAGCGACTTTGGGCAAGGTGGATAAATTGGAAGGCTTTAAAGAAAACGTCATCACCGGTCACCTGATTCCGGCGGGTACCGGCACCGAGCTGATGCAGTCGATCCGGTTGAAATACCTCGGCGAGGAAATTCCGATTGAGTTGCCGGAATTCGACGCCAACGCGAATCTGGAGCCGGCGGAGTACAAACCGGTTGAAAACGTGGACTTCGGTTCCGACGATGATGAAGGCTCCTCTCTGCCGGAAGAGGCACAGGAAGAGATCGCCGAAATTGATCCTGAAAGCATGAGCGTAGAAGAGGAAGATTGATGTCGCATCCGCCGCAGGTTGAGGTGCAAAACTTGTCTTGCGGCGGTTTTTTTCAAAAAAAAATCAAAAAAAATTTGTAAAACCTTGCGACAGGGTTTATATTATTAAATATGTTTGAGCAGTTTAAATAAAAAAATAACGGAACAATATAAAAAAAATCAGGAAAAAACTTATGCCGACAATTAACCAATTGGTGCGCTTCGGGCGCAGCCGGAAAGTAAAGAATAGCAAGTCCAGAGCACTGAGTGCCTGCCCGCAGCGGCGCGGGGTCTGCCTGCAGGTTACTACCCGTACCCCCAAGAAGCCGAACTCGGCGTTGCGTAAAATTGCCCGTGTACGCCTGACCAACGGTGAAGAAGTTACCGCTTACATCGGCGGCGAAGGCCACAATCTTCAGGAACACTCCGTAGTTCTGGTAAAGGGAGGCAGGGTGCGTGACCTTCCCGGTGTGCGTTATCACATTGTCCGCGGTGCGCTGGACAGCCTCGGTGTGGACAAACGCCGTCAGGGCCGTTCCAAATACGGCGCAAAACGTCCGAAACCGGGTCAGGAAGATAAAAAGAAGAAATAACAGGGTGCATAAACTATGAGAAGACGCAGAATTGTCAAGCGGGAAACCACTCCCGATGTCAAGTACAACAGTGAGATTGTCGGCCGCCTGATCAATACGATCATGACCCGCGGCAAGAAATCAACCGCGCAGAGTATTGTTTACGGCGCGCTGGATATTATCAAAGAACGCAAGAAAGACATTTCCGAACTGGAAGTTTTCCAGCAGGCTTTGGAAAATGTCAAGCCCAAGCTCGAAGTCAAGAGCCGCCGCGTCGGCGGTGCCACCTATCAGGTTCCGGTGGAAGTTGATGCTGAGCGTCAGGTTGCGCTGGCTTTGCGCTGGATCACCACCTATGCCCGCGGCCGCAAGGGGAAATCCATGACCGAATCTCTCGCCGGTGAATTGCTCGATGCTTTCGATAATACCGGATCCGCGATAAAGAAAAAAGAAGACACCTTCAAGATGGCTCAGGCTAACAAGGCCTTTGCCCATTACAGATGGTAAAGGATCAGCGGAGCACTATGAGCGAACAGGAAAAAGTATTCAAGGAGTCCCCGAACCGCAAGACCCCGCTTCGCGATTACCGCAACATCGGTATTATGGCGCACATTGATGCGGGCAAGACTACGTTGTCTGAACGTATTCTTTTTTACTGCGGAGTAAATTACAAGCTGGGTGAAGTTCACGAAGGAACCGCCACCATGGACTGGATGGAACAGGAGCGTGAACGCGGTATAACCATTACCAGTGCGGCAACCACCTGCTTCTGGAAAAATCACCGCATCAATATTATTGACACTCCAGGACACGTTGACTTCACTGCCGAAGTGGAGCGTTCATTGCGCGTTCTTGACGGAGCGGTAGCAGTATTCTGCTCTGTGGGCAAAGTTCAGCCGCAGACTGAAACGGTGTGGCGTCAGGCGCAGAAATATCACGTTCCGGTAATTGCGCTGGTCAACAAAATGGACCGTACCGGAGCTGATTACTGGGGTGTGGTAGATGAGATTCGTTCCAAACTTGGTGCGACTCCGGTGCCGGTGATGCTTCCCATCGGCCGCGAATCCGGCTTTGTCGGAGTCATCGACGTGCTGGGCAACAAGGCAGTCTATTTTGACGGAGACGAAAATGGCTCTGTCATGCGAGAAGAAGAGCTCACCCCGGAACAGGCTGAAGAGCGGCAGAAATCCCTGGATTACCTGATTGAATGCCTGGCTGAAGTGGATGATGAAATCATGGAAATCTACCTGGCGGATGAAAAGCCGACTGTTGAACAACTCCGTCCTGCCTTGCGCCGGGCTACCTTGAAAGCTAAAGTTGTTCCGGTCTGCTGTGCTTCAGCATTCAAGAAACGCGGAGTTCAGTGTCTGCTGGATGCAGTAGTGGATTATCTGCCCAGCCCCGTGGATACCTGGGACATCAACGGAACTGATCCGGCCACCGGCAATCCCATTACCCGTCATGCCGGCGATATGCAGCCGTTCTCTGCTTTGATTTTCAAAATTATGACTGACCCCTTTGTGGGAAAACTTTATTACTTCCGGGTGTACAGCGGGATAGCGTCACAGGGTATGAGTGTACTCAATCCCCGTACCGGGAAGCGTGAACGTCTCGGACGTCTGCTCCAAATGCATGCCAATCAGCGCGTTGAACAGCAGGAAGTATTTTCCGGAGATATTGCCGCTGCGGTGGGCTTGAAGAACGTGACCACCGGTGATACCATCTGTTTGGAAGATCAGCCGATTGTGCTTGAGACCATGGCATTCCCCGAGCCGGTTATCTCTATTGCAGTAGAGCCGAAATCATCCGGAGACCGGGATAAACTTACCAAGGGTCTTATCGCGCTTTCCGATGAAGATCCTACTTTCCGGATCAAGAGCGATGAGGAAACCGGACAGACCATTATTTCCGGCATGGGCGAGCTTCATCTTGAAATTATTCTGGACCGGCTGGTTCGTGAATTCAAAGTTGAAGCCAATACTGGTGCTCCGCAGGTGGCTTACCGTGAAGCTATCACCAAGCCGGCGGAAGCCAATACCAAGTTCGTCCGTCAGACCGGCGGTCATGGTCAGTACGGTCATGTTATCATCAACATCATGCCCGGAGCTCCCGGAAGCGGCGTGGTGGTGGAAAACAAAGTGGTCGGCGGAAACATTCCCAAGGAATACATCAAGCCGGTGGAAAACGGTCTGCGCGAAGCTGCCGCCTCCGGTGTGCTGGCAGGTTATCCGCTGATTGACTTCAAAGTTGAGATTATCGACGGATCTTACCACCCGGTGGACTCTTCGGAAATGGCCTTCAAAGTTGCCGCGTCAATGGCACTTAAGGAAGCGGCCAAGAAGGCCGACATTGTGCTGCTTGAGCCGATTATGAAAGTTGAACTGGTTTCACCGGATGAAAATATGGGCGATCTGATTGGCGACATTACCTCACGCCGCGGAAGCATTGTGGAAATCAATGCCGGAGAAAACAGTTTCACCCGGGTCAACGCGAATATTCCGCTGTCGGAACTCTTTGGTTACGCCACGGCGATCCGTTCGCTGTCCCGCGGCCGCGCCTCCTACTCGATGGAGCCGCTGCATTTTGAACGTGTACCGAAACAAATTCAAGATAAAATAGTGGAGAAAAAGTAGTATGGCTAGTGGCAAAACACAGTGCATCCGGATCCGTCTCCAGGCTTTTGAGCACCGGATTCTGGATCAGTCGGTCAACGAGATTCTCGAGACCGCCAAACGTACCGGATCCATGGTGGCCGGTCCGGTTCCGTTGCCGACCCGGATTGAGCGTTTCACCGTGAACCGTTCGCCCCATGTGGACAAGAAGTCCATGGAGCAGTTTGAAATTCGCACTCACAAGCGGATGATGGACATCATCAATCCGACTTCCAAGACGGTCGATGAACTCAAGAAATTGAGTTTGCCCGCCGGAGTGGATATTTCCATCAAAATCGGTGTGTAAATGACCGAATAAAGCGTTGTTGCCGGTCTGAATGCAGTCAGCACAAAGAAGATATGAAGTTGTCTTTTCTGTTGCCGGCATGCAGATTCAGACAGGCGCAGAACGCGGCACACCGGGATACCGCCGTCCTGAAACCGATGGGACGTGTATCTAAAAGAAAAAAGGAGTATTATGAAAGGATTAATCGGTAAAAAGGTCGGGATGACCCAGATCTACGACGAGGCCGGAAAGATCGTGCCGGTAACGGTGATCGAAGCCGGTCCCTGCGTAGTAGTGGACGTCAAGACCAAAGAACGCGACGGTTACAGTGCCGTCCAGCTGGGTTTCGGAGCAAAGAAAGCGAAGAACTCCTCCAAAGCAGTAGTCGGCCATTGCGCCAAAGCAAACTGCCCGGAAGGAAAAGTTCCTGCGGTATTGCGTGAATTCCGCACTGCCGCCGATGAAGATGTGGCTCCCGGAACAGTATTGAAAGCAGACAGTTTCAGTGTCAATGATTACATTGATGTAATCGGCACCACCAAGGGCCGCGGCTTCCAGGGCGTAGTCAAGCGTCACGGCTTTGCCGGCGGACGCGCCAGTCACGGCGGAGCGTGGGAACGCCGTCCCGGATCTATCGGCTGCCGCGAATGGCCCGGTAACATCATCAAGGGCAAACGCATGCCCGGACATGCCGGAAACGTCCGCTGCACGATTCAGAATTTGCAGATAGTCAGAGTTATGCCGGAAGACAATGTGCTTCTGGTCCGCGGTGCAGTCCCCGGCTGCAACGGCGGAACTTTGATTCTGAGATCGGCGATCAAACGTCAGGCCAAGTAACGCGAAAGAGGTGATGAATATGTCAAAGGTATTGGATATACTTAATTGCCAGGGCGTTCGGGTGGGCGAATACGATTTGCCGGAAACTGCTTTGGAATTGGAAAAAGGTGAACAGGCCGTGCATGATGCGGTAGTGGCTTTCCTCGCCGGCCTGAGAGCAGGTACTGCCTGCACCAAGACCCGCGGAGAAGTCCGTGGCGGCGGAGCCAAACCTTTCCGTCAGAAAGGCATGGGACGCGCCCGCGCCGGCAGCAGCCGCAGTCCGGTCTGGGTCGGCGGCGGTGTGATCTTCGGACCCCGGCCCCGTTCGTTCGCCAAGAAGGTAAATAAGAAAGTAATGACGCTGGCATTGAAACGCGCGTTTTCGGATAAGGTGGTTGAAGGCGGAGTTACCGTACTGGATTCTTTCACCCTGCCCGATCACAAAACCAAAAACGTTGCCGCCACGCTGAAAAACCTCAAAATGGATGATAACACAGTCCTGCTGGCTGTGCCGGAATTTGAGGAAACCGTGCTCTGCGCCACCGGCAATATGCCGCGCCTGGCCCTGCGCAAGGCGGAAAGCGTCAATGTGTACGAACTGTTGCGTTATGAGAAAGTTCTTTTTACCAAGGACGCTCTCGACGCTTTCATCGACCGTTTGGCGTAAAAGAGAGGAAGGTTTAAAATGAGAACTGCTTTTGATTTAATAATCGCTCCTCTGGTTACGGAAAAGAGCAACGCGATGATGGCAGAGAAAAAATACGCTTTCAAAGTAAAAGTGGATGCCGGAAAGATCGAAATCGGCCGCGCGGTTGAAGAACTCTTCAACGTCAAGGTCAAATCGGTCAATACCAGCAACCGTACCGGTAAGCCGAAACGCGCCGGACGTTCCATGAAGATGGGAAAGCGTGCGGATTGGAAGAAAGCGGTAGTAACCCTTTCTGAAGGTTCGATTGAGATTATCTAACGCGGAGGAAAAGAAGTAAATGGCAATAAAAAGTTACAATCCGACTACTCCGTCCCGTCGTCATATGACGGTTATGGATTACAAATCCGACATTACTGCGGACAAGCCGGAAAAGAGCCTCACCAGAGGTAAAAAATCCAGCGGCGGACGCAATAATTACGGCCGCATCACCTCCCGCTTCCGCGGAGGCGGCAACAAACGCAGATACCGCATGATTGACTTCATGCGCAAAAAGGACGGCGTTCCGGCCAAAGTCGTGTCAATCGAATACGATCCGAACCGCACCGCAAATATTGCGCTGCTTTACTACGCTGACGGCGAGAAGAGCTACATCCTCTGCCCGAATACCGTGAAAGTAGGCGATGTGCTTATGAGCGGGGCCGGTGCCGAAATCCGTCCCGGGAATGCTATGGCACTCAAGGATATTCCAGTCGGTCTGGAAATCCACGCCATTGAACTTACCCCCGGAAAGGGCGCAAAACTGGCACGTTCAGCCGGTCAGGTGGCAACTCTCCGCGGTAAGGAAGAAGTCTATGTGCAGGTCAAACTGCCCTCCGGCGAAGTCCGTATGATCCACGGCAACTGCCGCGCCACCATCGGACAGGTCGGCAACCTTGATCAGATGAACGTTAAACAGGGCAAAGCGGGAAAACGCCGTTACCTCGGCATCCGTCCTCATGTCCGCGGTGTCGCCATGAACCCGGTCGACCATCCGATGGGCGGAGGTGAAGGCCGCAGCTCCGGCGGCGGCCATCCGGTTTCACCCTGGGGACAGCTCTCCAAGGGTAAGAAGACCCGCAATCCCAAAAAGACTTCGGGTAAATTCATAGTTGAACGGAGGAAGAAATAATGCCCAGATCGATTAAAAAAGGTCCGTTCGTGGACGGTCATTTGCTGGACAAAGTCGAGAAAATGAAGGGACCGAAAAAGGCTATTCAGACCTGGTCCCGTCGTTCAATGATTATTCCTGACTTTGTCGGACATACCTTTAACGTGCATAACGGCAAAACTTTCGTCCCGGTCTTCGTGACGGAAAATATGGTCGGCCATAAACTGGGTGAGTTTGTTCCCACCCGTAAGTTTAAAGAGCACGGCGTCGTCTCCGGTAAGTAATTACCGCTGATTGAAGCAAATTCATCCGGACGGAAAAGTATAATTCTTCCGCCCGGATTTTTTTATGCCGGAAAATACGGTATTGTTACAGCATAATGACACTATAACTGCCGGGTGAAATCAGTTACGGAAACAGCAGTAAGGTGCAGCATAATAAAATAAGACGGAAATCGCGTAACATTTTATTATTTTTGAGCCGGAAAAACGGAAAATGTCGTGCCGTTTTATTATTTTGGGGATAAAACAGAAATATGTTACCTCACAATCCAATATAGCTGCAAATCTTGAATTATCTGTCAACGCACCGGAACAATTTTATTTCCCACATCACAGCATGGATATAAATCTCTGATAATTTTAAAATGCCCCTTCCCTGACAAAACACTTCAGCAGAATAAACTGCATTTCTTAAGATTTTATTGCAAAAATCTGCCGATATGAAACTGATGATAAATGCAGCCGCTTTTTAAACTTTCCCGGCAGTCTGACTCTGAAGTAGAGAAAAATATTTCCCCGGTCTTAATGTCCCCCACCCCGTAAATCAAGTCAGATATTTATTTTTCCCGCCGTGTTGCCTATTCTGTAACTTTATTTTCAGCCACGCTGATACACCGGTAACTGTCCAATCGTTCCACAAGCCTTATTCACAGTTCGTGCCGTCATTGCAGATGCAGATTATTGTTCTCATAGCGTTATTAAGGTGATTATTTTTTAAATTTTTCTGTCAGCAGGTATTTACTTTATACCATCGCGGGTTATAGTATATCAGATGCGATAAAATAATGAGGGGCAAATACAATGATAAAATTATTTTTCTGCTTTACATTTATATTTTTGACTGCAGCAGCTTTCGCTGCTCAAAATGCAACCTTTCGCAATTCAAGCGGGAAAAAAACCGGTTCCGCCACAGTAAACGGAAACCGCACCACATATCGCGATGCGTCAGGGAAATTGACCGGATCCGCCACAACCAATGGAAACCGTGTCGTTTTCAAAGACCAATCCGGGAAAACCGTGA
The DNA here is from genome assembly GCA_949286445.1 of uncultured bacterium. Lineage (GTDB taxonomy): Bacteria > Verrucomicrobiota > Lentisphaeria > Victivallales > Victivallaceae > CASECL01. Next base: position 10,927 of record CASECL010000178.1, read on the forward strand.
TGACTGCAACAACCAATGGCAACAGAACTGTTTATCGCAATGCCTCGGGAAAAACCGTAGGCACGGCTCAAAAATCCGGAAGCACCACCACTTACCGCGATGCTTCCGGACGTAAAACCGGTTCCGCATTTGAAACAAAGGGCAATACCGTATACCGTGATGCCAGCGGGAAAAAACTGGGTTCAAAAAAATAAAAATTTCCCCGTCCAGTACTGATATTCCATTATCAGAACGTTCTGTCATCAGGACGCTGGTAACTACATAGCCGCATTTCCAGTATCGGAGAAAATACTCCATAACTGAATCGAAACGGAGATTTTATATACGGCACAGCAAAACAGAAAATCAATACTGGAAAATGTTTTTTCTGTATGCATCAATAACGTATTATCTAACCGCCATTTACATTCCAGCACCCAAACCACATTCTTCTGTTTTTTCATATTTCACCGCCGGCATATACCCGGATTTTAAATCCAGGTCAGGCAGATCCCATTCCCAAAGTAAATATAAATTGCCGTCCTGAAGTTTGATTTTTTCTCCGGGTTGAGCTATATTATCTGACAATATTCCACCTTTCTGCATTTACAGGTCTGACATTGAAAAAAATTGACATATTTTGTGATGGAGCATGCAGCGGAAACCCCGGCCCGGGAGGATTCGGCATCGTCCTGAAATACGGTAAACACCGCCGGGAAATTTCCGCCGGCTTCACCGAAACTACCAATAACCGGATGGAACTCCTCGGCGCAATCAGCGCATTGGAGGCACTCAAGGAACAATGCGAAGTAACGCTTTACTCCGACTCCAGCTATCTGGTAAATGCCGTTAATAAAGGCTGGCTGGAAAACTGGAAATCCCGTTCCTGGCGTAAAGCCGACCGCAGTACGGTTCTTAACCGGGATCTCTGGATGAGGCTGGATGCACTGATTCACCAACATCAGGTGAATTTCGTCTGGGTAAAGGGACACGCCGAAAATGAAGAGAACAACCGCTGCGACGAATTGGCCAGAAATGCATTGTCCGGCGAAGACTTGCATCAGGATACCGGCTATCAGAAAATTTGATAACGCTCCAGCGTAAATCCGGCTGAATATTATGAATCTTAAAGAACTTGCACAGCATTGCGGGGTTTCCGTCAGAACCGTAAACCGGGTATTGAAAAAACAGCCCGGAGTAAGAAAAGAGGTGGCAGAAAAAGTTCTGGCCGCGGCAAGGGAATATAACTATGTACCGAATATTCTCGCCCGCAATTTGAAAAACCGTTCTTCCCGTATCGTTGGGGTGATCTCCAGTAAAAATATTTACGAAGTATGGCAGAAACGGCAGATCCGGCTGATTGAAGAACTGGCTAAATACCGTTACAGCGCGCTGATCAGCTGCTGCGCCAGTGAAGAAGAGGCCGAGGCAACCCTCAAAGGCTGGGGCGGAATTGCTGATTATGTCATTTTCACCACCTGGCAGGAAAACTGGCAGGGCAATTTTCTGAATAATTATCCATTTAAATATATCTTTCTCGACTGCCGGGGCTCGGAAGACAACTGCTGCCGTATTGTTACCGACCGCGGCAGCGGAGCCGCGGCAGTGATCGAACACTTCTATCATTCCGGTAAACGCAGGATTGTTCATGTCTGCGCCGGTTCGCCGGAACGTTCCGAGGGAATTCAGCAGGCAATCGTGGAAATCGGCGACCCCGGTTTACAGCTGATGACCATCTATTCCAAAGGGATGATGGCCGAAGACGGCTGTGCCGCCGGAGATGCAATTATGCAGAGCAAACCGGATGCGGTATTTTTTGATACCGACCGGATGGCTTTGGGGTTTTACCGTTACGCGGCAAAATACAACATCAAAATCGGCCGCGATATAGCAATCTGCGGTTTTGACAACGATACCGCAGGAGCCAGCGCGGTAATTCCATTATCCAGCGTGGAACACCCCCTTGAACTGATTTCCGCCGCCGCCGCAAGCATCATCAGAAAACAGATCACCCCTGCCCCGGGCAAATGGAAATATCCCGCCAAACTGATCGTCCGGGAGTCTTCCGCAAAATAATTATCCGCCGGAAAAAATAAGCCAGAAAAATTGGAAAAGGTGTAATTTCAATTTGAAGTTATACCATTTCCGGGTTATATTACCGGATGAAATATGTTATTAAATAATATTAAATACAGGATAAACAAATGTTCGAAAATTTGAGTGACAAACTCCACGGAGTTCTGCGTAAACTCCGGGGACAGAGTTCGTTGACCCGGGAGAACATCGCCGAAGCCATGGAGGAAATACGCCTCGCTCTCCTTGACGCCGATGTCAATGTGCAGGTGGCTGACGATTTTGTACGGGAACTCGGCGAAAAATGCGTCGGCGAAAGTGTGCTGAAAAGCGTTACCCCCGCTCAGCAGGTGGTCAAATTCGTCAATGACCAGTTGACCGAACTCCTCGGCGGCGGGGCTTCAGAACTCCAGCTGGATAAAAAAATCAATGTCATCATGCTGGTAGGTCTGCACGGCAGCGGAAAAACCACCACCGCAGGAAAACTGGCTAAGTACCTGAAAGAAAAAAAGAAACGCAATGTACTGCTGGTAGCCGGAGACGTTTACCGTCCCGCCGCTATCGATCAGCTGGAATTTCTCGGACGGCAAATTGAAGTACCGGTTCACGTCGAACGCACCAGCGTCAACGTGCCGGCAATTGCCGCCAATGCGATAAGTGAAGCATCTTTGCATGGCATTGATACGGTGATTATCGATACCGCCGGAAGACTGCAAATCGATGACTCCATGGTTCAGGAACTCGTCCGCATCCGGCAGTCCGCCGCCGCGGATGAAGTGTTGCTGG
>CASECL010000179.1 GCA_949286445.1 uncultured bacterium
TAAGTGGGCAATAGATAGAACACTCATTCAAATCAAGCTCAAAAAATACTTAGCTGTTAACCACTTGGTCGCTGGTTCGAATCCAGCCGCCGGAGCCATTTTTGTGTTCACACAAGAAATGGCGGAGAAGTGATGGATTCGGGGCGATGAAAATACATCGCCCTTTTTTTTGTGTCAGGACACAAAAAAACAACCAATTCCCCGATAGGGGTGGTTCGACGGCGAAGACGTGTCCCAAGGGGCGGGAAACGGGCAACGCGGGACAATCCAGCCGATGATATGTCTGCAAACAATATTATCTAACCAAAAACAGGCATGAAATATTCCAGGTCGGCAAAACGTTTCTCCTGAAAATATCAGCCGTTAAAATCGTTTTTCCTCAACAGAAAAAACATAACCGGAAAATCCCGTACCTTAATCCCCGGAGAACTCAATTCCGACTCTCCGGCAGAAAACAGGATTTCCCGGCTTATGCCAAATTGAAATATCAACTATTTATTGATTTTAAAGGTGCGTTCCGCTGAAGTCTCACGGTGCTCTTCATCGCCAATATGGTATGCCACTACCTTTACTTCCACCGGATATCTGGTTTTGGGCGGCAGAGCAGTAATCTCCAGTTCGTTATCATTAATCACCCGCGCAGGACCGTAATCTACATAATAACGGACTTTTAAATTTTTATCCGATTTCGCATCCAGTTTGACTTTCTTTACCGTACTGGAAATGTCCGGCAACGCCGGAAATGTTATCTTATGCCCCGTCTTTCCGCCATACCCCTGTTTATTGAAGTGCGCCGTAACATAGCACTCCCGGTATTCAGAATCCCCCGGATGGTATGCCGCAATAACTATATGCCGGCCGCGGCCGCCGAAACCTTCCCGGTCACGGCAGATTTCAAATTTATTCGGCCCGACCTGCCGGGTGGAATAGGTCCAGCCGGAAACCAGATATTGTATCTTATCCGGATCGCCATGTCCAAGTTTTTTTCCCTCCGGTATATAAGGTGAAGGCACCTTATCATAAAATTTTGCCTGCACAGTAAAGGTGAAGCCGTCTTTTTCCGGTTTGAAGGTCAGATCCTGCATCCCCCAGCCCGGCCAGTAAGGGGTAAATTTACCATCTTCAACAAACCCGAGAATCTGATCCTTTTTCCCCGCGTTTCTCCGGGTGGAAGCCACCGCCGCATCCGCCAGTTCCCGGTCAAAAAACCACATGGCAGAATTTTTATTGCCGGTATATTCCTCCACTTTAACCGGAGTTTCCGTCCCCATGCGGTCAGTAAGATAACCGGAGGCGTAATCCACTTTTTTCAAATTTCCGTTTCCGTCCAACCTGGCTTTTATCGCCTTGCGGATAAACATAGCGCAAATATCCGACATCGCCGGGCAGTAATCCATGTGAGTGTGTCCGCTGTCCAGGAAACCTCCCACCATGGCTTCAGGAACGTGTTTGCGGGTAAAAATAATATCTTTTTCATTGTTGGCATTGTCATACCAACCCGCCGGCTTGACTTTTCCCCCCACGGTAACTTCTTCATATTCACCGTTGCAGAAAAGCACCGGAATACCATCAATTGCTTTGGTATTGCCGTCAGCTTTCACGTTTGGCCAGGCTCCCTTGACCATAATAATGGCCAATATCCGTTCTTTGCCGTATTTTTCCCCCAGATAACGGCAAAATCCGCTGTTTCCGGAATGCCCGAATAAAATCAGCGGCACCTGAGTTAATTCGTTATATCCGGATTTTTCCGCCGCCTCTTTCAGCATATCTTCAATTTTTTCCGCCTGCTGCGGCTGTATGGTAAACATAATACCGAAATCATTTTCCGCCACAGCACGCCTTATCGCCGGATCGGCACAAAAACGGCTTTCAATAACATTGGCATTTGCCAAAATCAAACCGCGCAGCCGGGAACAATTCTCCGGAATCCAGAGAAAATACTGCTGAGTGGATTTATTGGGTTTGCCGGTTTTCCGGTCAACACCGGGAACTATCAATTTCCCGCCCCATTGATATACCGGTTCCGGCAGCGGCTTGAATTCCATAGCACTGCACAGAAATGTACTCATTCCGCCCAGCAATACCAATATTGATGTCAGTTTCATTTTATTCTCCGGATTTTATATTTTCCAATACTCTTGAACTGCCATGTATCGTTCAATCCTGTCTCTGGAAAATATGCCACCTGCCAAATAAAATGTCAAGGAAAATTTACAAAACTTTTTTAAAACTTTTCTGTACGATCCAAGGCGATGATTTTATCCGGCAGGAAAAATAAATGTTCCGACAGCATGTCACATCAGCCTGAAGCACAAGATGACAGATGCGGAAAATAACCGGATGTTTTGATATTCCTTCTCCCTCCCTGCCCTGATCTGCACCACCCCGCCGCCGGTCGTCATTGCAGAATGACGGAGCAGCAGATTTTCCCGGTTATTATAAATTAAAATCAATTGCCTTGAATGGTGAATTATTCCCTGGAATACATCCGGTAGATTATAAAAATCAATATCAGAGCCGCCGCCGCAATTACAAACGGCATGGTTTTTCGCAGCGCTCCGGCATAATTCAACGTCTTTTTCCATTCCGGATTATTCTGCTGCGCCGATAATTCATACACACTTCCATTATCTCCGTCAAAGCGGTGGATGTACTTGCAAATACTGTATTCCGGCGGAGCAGATGGTTTTCCGCCATAATATATTTTTATTTCTCCATCCGGAAGCGACCTCTTTTCCAGCACCAGTTCCTTTTCCACTGAAAGGAAAATAAATTCAGGCTTTTTCAGCGGTTCATCATCACCATTATATATACTCACCCGGATCATATCCGGACGGCATTCCGGAATAAGCAGAACTTTTTCATTGTTTCCGGCATTTCCACGGCACGATGTCAGCAGTTTTTCTTTCCTGCTGCCGGAAGCAGTGCTGAAACATTCCACTTTTACTTCCCGCGGATAACTGCTCTCCTGATTGCCAAGCCTGAACCCGCATATCGGCAGCTTTCCGGCATCAAATTCATAAATATCCTGTTTATCCTGCCGCCGGTGTGCAGTTTCTTTCAATTTACGGTGCTCTTTTTTATGCATTTTGCCCGCCACTTTAACCTTTTTCCCGGAAAAAGCGGAAATACCGTCAATCCGCAAATCACGGCTGGCAATTTTCTGCCGGGTGAAATTATTTTTCTCATCTGCCCCTCTGCTTACCAGGGTGACAGTATCAGGCACATTCTCTTCAAATGAGTCAATAATAATTTTGACCGTCCGGGTTTTTACCGGAGGAAAAACAAACTCCGTTCCGTTCAGATCCACATTTTTATTGTAATTGAAAAAAGGGCGGTTTTCTATTTTACTGCCGTCATCAAAATAAAATGAAATCTTCTTGTTAAAATCCTTGCCCGAGGTGTGAATTTGTATCCGGGCAAGAAATGCCGGAGAATTATCCGCTTCATCTTTATCCGGATAAATTGTATAAGTTATAATCGCCTGATTTTTTCTCCGGTCATATTTGAAACCGATTATCTGCCCGGACAAAGGCTTGTAAGACATGACTTCAGTCCAGTTCTGCACCCGGTCCCGCCACGCATACGGAATATTTTTCATTCCGGCATAAACCCGTAAATTGCCGAAACCGCGGTCAAGCTGCCGGTAAATATCTTCATCCAGCGGTATTACGGCTATCGGACTTGAGCTTGTTTTTTCTGTTCCGGCACTTTCAATTGCAATTTTTACATAGGGATAAAGCGAAGATCCCCCCGGCACCCCGGCA
>CASECL010000180.1 GCA_949286445.1 uncultured bacterium
CCTGAAGCATGCGTTTTTCAGTACGGATTATCACCTCCGGGGTGCTGAGCTGGAGCAGGTTTTTCAACCGTTTGTTGCGGTTGATCACCCGGCGGTAAAGATCGTTAAGATCACTGGTGGCAAAACGGCCGCCATCCAGTGGAACTAGTGGGCGCAGATCCGGCGGAATTACCGGGAGAATGGTGAGAATCATCCATTCCGGACGGGAATTGCTGCCAATGAATCCCTCTACCAGACGCAATCTTTTGCCCAGTTTTTTCCGCTGTGCTTTGTTTTTGGTGCTTTCCAGTTCCAGTTCCAATTCACCCTTGAGCAGGTGCAGGTCGATGCGTTCAAGCAATGTCTTGATCGCCGGCGCACCCATATCTGCCATGAAAGCGTCACCGTAATCCTCATGCGCCTGGCGGTATTCAATTTCCGTCAGCGGCTGACCCATTTTTAACGGGGTATCACCTGGATCGGTAACGATATATTTTTCATAGTAAATGATTTCCTCCAGGGTTTTGGAGGTCAGGTCAAGCATCAAACCGATGCGGCTGGGCATACACTTGAAAAACCAGATGTGAGACACCGGCACTGCAAGTTCAATATGTCCCATCCGTTCACGGCGGACTTTGGAAGTAGTTACTTCCACTCCGCAACGGTCACAGATAACACCTTTATGCTTAACCCGTTTATATTTTCCACAGTTACATTCCCAGTCCCGGGTAGGTCCGAAAATACGCTCGCAGAAAAGACCGCCTTTTTCCGGTTTGAAACTGCGGTAGTTGATGGTCTCCGGATTTTTTACTTCGCCGTGCGACCAGGCGCGAATGACTTCCGGCGACGCCACATTGATCGAAACCGCGTTGAAGCTGTTGGTATCATTTTTGCCCAACAGTTCGTTATAAGCAAAATTATTGTCTATCAAGGTAGTATCCTCCAATATTAATTATCCGAAGTCCTCTTGATCGTCCGGATGTCGAGTCCGAGACTCTGCATTTCCTTCATCAGAACGTTGAAGGATTCCGGTCTGCCGGCTTCCAGAATGTTCTGACCTTTGACGATCGATTCATAAATGCGTCCGCGGCCGGCGGTATCATCCGACTTGACAGTGAGCATTTCCTGCAGGTTGTAAGCCGCACCGTAGGCTTCCAGTGCCCAGACTTCCATTTCTCCGAAACGCTGACCGCCGTGTTGTGCCTTACCGCCCAGAGGCTGCTGAGTAACCAGTGAGTACGGACCAACGGAACGGGCATGTATCTTATTGGCAACCAGGTGGTCAAGTTTCAGCATGTAAATCACGCCGACCATGACGCGCTGGTCGAAACGGTTTCCGGTACGGCCATCGTAAAGATCAGTCTTGCCGTCATAAACATAACTGCCGTCCGGCTGCTTGCGGAAGCCCCAGTGGTAATCCACGCCGTTTTCCCTGGTATAGGCTTCATTACCTTTCTTCATAAGTTCGACAATATCTTTTTCGCTGATACCGTCGAATACCGGGGTGGCCACCTTGATACCCAGCATCTTGGCTGCCCAGCCAAGGTGGGTTTCCAGCACCTGTCCCACGTTCATACGTGAAGGCACGCCGAGGGGATTGAGCACGATGTCAACCGGAGTACCGTCTTCCATAAAGGGCATGTCTTCCACCGGAACGATCTTGGCAACAATACCTTTGTTTCCGTGCCGTCCGGCCATCTTGTCGCCTACCTGGAGCTTGCGTTTGCAGCCGACATAAACCTTTACTTTCTTGATCACGCCACCTTCCATATTTTCCGGAGACTCGCTGTTTTCCAGGAAGTTGCGGCGGCGGTTTTCATTTTCTTCAAACTGGGCGATGAAGGGGGTGATGATCTCGGTAAGCGCATTCTTTACATCACAATCTTCCATTTCCCAGCTGTCGTAATGGGAAGCCAGTTTCTGCAGCGCGCTCCGGGTAACTTTACGGTTTGCGCTGATCAGTACGGCGTTCTCCTTATCAGATGAACGATCGAAAATGGGGTAGGGCAGCTTCATCCCCAGAATGGCATCCGCCAGACGGTTGGTCAGATCCTCCTGCAGTTCGGCATATACTTCGCGATATTCATCTTTGTGCAGTTTAGCCTGACGTTTGGCTTCGGATTTGCTGGTTACGCTGCGGACGGGATCCTTGGCGTATTCAACGCGGATATCCATTACGATACCGCCTTTACCGCTGCCGACCACCAGACTGGAATCCTTGACATCTGCTGCCTTTTCACCGAAAATTGCCCGCAACAGACGTTCTTCCGGAGCCAGTTCGGTTTCACTCTTGGGCGTGATTTTTCCGATCAGGATGTCACCGGGCTTGACTTCTGAACCCTCGCAGACAATACCACGGCTGTCCAGATTGCGCAGTGCTTCCTCGCTGACATTGGGTATATCTCGGGTGATTTCTTCCGGACCGAGTTTGGTTTCCCGGCTGGTAATTTCAAATTCTTCAATATGAACGCTGGTGTAAACGTCTTCTTTCACCAGTCTTTCGCTTACCACAATAGCGTCTTCGAAGTTGTATCCGCACCAGGACATGAATGCCACGGTAACGTTACGGCCGAGGGCGAGTTCACCACCCTGGGTTGACACTCCGTCTGCCAGCACATCACCGGCGGATACCTTGTCTCCGCTGTGAACAATAGGCCGCTGATTTACGCAACTTCCGGCGTTGCTGCGCAGGAATTTACTTAAACGGTAGGTTACCGGAGCCGTATCTTCGCTTTCTTCCGGCACTTTTCCATCGGAAGTAACCGTAATTTCAGTGGAAGAAACCTTGGCAACAATACCGTCTTTCTTGGCGCAGACCACAGCTCTGGAGTCCTTGGCGATGCGCTCTTCCAGTCCGGTACCGACCCGGGGGGAGTCTGTAACCAGCAAAGGCACGGCCTGACGCTGCATGTTTGATCCCATCAAAGCGCGGTTTGCGTCGTCGTGTTCCAGAAAGGGGATCAATCCGGCGGCGGCACTGACCAGCTGTTTGGGGGAAACGTCCATGTATTGAACTTCTTCCCGGGGATGTTCCCCGGATTCGCCGCGGTAACGGCTCATGACCACGGGGCGGATGAAGTGTCCTTCTTCGTCCAGCGGCGCATTGGCCTGGGCGATGACAAACTGTTCCTCCTGATCCGCGGTAAGATAATCAATCTGCTCGGTTACTCTGCCGTCAACCACCCGGCGGTAAGGAGTTTCCATAAAGCCGTAATGGTCAATAATGGCATAGAGCGAAAGAGAGGAAATAAGTCCGATATTGGGACCTTCCGGAGTCTCAATCGGGCATATACGGCCGTAGTGGCTGGAGTGAACGTCGCGGACATCAAATCCTGCCCGGTCACGGCTGAGACCGCCGGGACCCAGCGCACTCAAACGCCGTTTATTGGTAAGTTCGCTCAATGGGTTGATCTGATCCATGAACTGGGAAAGCTGACTGCGGGCAAAGAAGTCCCGGATAACCCCGGCAAAAGCCTTGGGATTGATAAGTTTTCCCGGAGTGAGCGAAGCATCTTCCGTATTGTTGAAAAGTGTCATGCGTTCTTTGACCAGTCTTTCAGTCCGGAGCAACCCGCCGCGGCACTGGTTCTGGAGCAATTCACCTACGGTACGCACCCGGCGGTTGCCCAGGTGGTCAATATCGTCTGCCTTGCCGCCGGTGTGGCGGAGGTGGATAAGCATTTTGGTCGCGGCCATCAGGTCATCCGGAGTCAAAGTGCGGCGGGTGAGGGGAATATCCAACCCCAGCCGTTCATTGAGTTTATAGCGGCCGACTGCGCCGAGGTCATACCGGCGGTTGTCAAAGAAGAGCCGGCTGATAAGCTGCTTGGCGTTATTGACATTGGTGGGATCGCCGGGACGCATACGGCGGTAAATTTCCTTCAAAGCCTCATCAGCATTGCGTGAAGGATCCTTAAGCATACAGTTGATAATGTAATTGTCCCCGTCGGGAATGTAAGCAAGTTCAATTTCCCGGATATTATTTTCCTGCAGAGCTTTGAGATGATTTTCAGTCAGCTGTGCAAGTTCGGGGATGATCACCACGTCATTTTCCAGAGTGATATGATCTACCGTGTAGTAACCGGTCAGATCCTTGGTTTTCAGCAAGGAAGAAACCGAGTAACTTTTAACTGAATGCAGCTGGGAAAGAATATCTTTATTGCTTTCGTAGCCGATGGCGCGGAGGAAGGTGGTTATGTAGAATTTCCGGCGGCGGCGGCGGCGGTCAAGATAAATACTGATCAGATCGCTGGTGTCAAACTGAACGTCCATCCAGGATCCGCGGTCCGGAATTACCCGGTATGAATAGAGGGTACGTCCGGAGCTGTGCCGGGTTTTTTCAAAACAGATACCGGGCGAACGGTGGAGCTGACTGATGATGACACGTTCAGCACCATTGATTACGAATGTACCCTGTTCGGTCATAAGCGGCATATCGCCCATATAGACCCGTTCGGGGATTTCCACGCCTCTGGCATGGAGCACGAAGTCAACGTAGAGCGGCACTTCATAAATTTTGCCGTCTTTGATGCAGTCGATTACATCATTTTTGGGTTCGCCCAGGGTGTAGGAGACAAATTCAAGCGAAAGCTGCCCATCGTAGTTCTCAATGGGGAAGATTTCGTTGAAAACTTCCTGCAGTCCCTGATTTTTACGTTCCGAAGGCGGAACGTCTTTCTGCAGGAAGTCCCGGTAGGAGTCGAGCTGAAGACCGATCAGGTCCGGGATCGCCAGGACGTCCTTGAGTTTGCCGAAATTGATCCGTTTTGCCATAAACATTTCCTCATTTTGGTGCTTCAAAAAACAATGGTCATGACACGGGAAAAACGGTAAAAAGATCCTTGTTCCGTCGCTTTTTACGGTTTAGCGTTTTCCCGCCGCGGGACACAGACAAGCTGTAAAATTACCAGAGCAGGCGGTTTTTTCTCCCCTCTTCTGGCATTTCCTGTTACTATGTCCGGAAAATTCCCGGAATGAAAAAATCCGGCAATCTCTCCAGACACTCCTGTCCCGTCTTATGTGATAACGTCTGCAACCGATTCCGCAACGGACAAAAAACCACATCCGTCAGTGCGATCTGTACGGGGAAAAAAGCACCCCCGAACCTTTAGAATCAGTCCGTCTGCCCAAATGAACATTGGAAATTATAAATCCCACAGGTGGAAAACTCGGAAAAATCTTTTCCGTCACACCCTGTATTTACCTGGCACATCAGGCAGACTTTTTGAAATTATGTATTCTCTATCGGAGAGACAAAAAACCACATCTCCCCGACAGAAAACGCTCAATTCCGATCCGGCCGGTTAATATTATCCGGCTGAACCCCGCCGTTCGCAGTTTGAATTTTTCCTGATATTGCAGCTGAATTCACTCTGCAAAAACATCATGTTCCGGCAAAATATAACGGCTTCCGAAACATAAAAAGTTAAAGACACGAAAGCACGGCGAAACAGAAATTATCCAGTTTCACCGTGACATACCGTTGAAATACGGCGGAAAAATCAGTTTTGAAATTTTCCGCCGTGTTTCTACGCCGAATGAAGTTAATTACTTCAATTCGACTTTGGCACCGGCTCCTTCGAGCTGAGCCTTGATCTTTTCGGCTTCTTCCTTGCTGACGCCTTCCTTCAGCGGCTTCGGAGCACCTTCGACCAGGTCTTTGGCTTCCTTCAGGCCGAGTCCGGTAATGGCGCGGACTTCCTTGATCACGCCGATCTTGTTGTCGCCAAAAGAGGCCAACACGACCGTGAAATCGGTTTTTTCTTCGGCCGGAGCGGCAGCGGCACCGGCGGCGGGAGCAGCGGCAACCGCGACCGGGGCGGCGGCGCTGACACCGAGACGCTCTTCAAGAGCTTTGACCAGCTTGGAGAGCTCGAGAACGGTCATGTTCTCAACGTAAGAAATAAATTCTTCCATCTGTTTTGAAACTTCTTCGGACATTTAATGCCTCCATTATTTTTATGTTGTGTTGAGTTATTTTTCCAACTTGTCTTTATACGCGTTGAGCACATTCAGGATGCTCGCAGCCTTGGCGTTGAGTACGCTGACCAGGTTGCGGGACGGAGCCTGCAACACACCAAGCAGCATAGCCTGAAGAACGGCTTTGCTCGGCAATCCGGCGATATCTTTGACTGCATCAGCAGAAAGAACGCTGTTTTCCAAGTATCCGGCCTTGGGTGCCATTGCCTCGTTTTTCTTGCCGAATTCGACAATGATCTTGGCCACGGCTCCGGCATCACCTTTACCGCAGATGATTGCGGTACCGCCGGAAAGCGGCAGATTGGCCAACTCTTCGGATTCGAGCAGTACGCTTGCCTTGCGGATGAGCGTATTCTTGAATACGTGGCAGACTGCACCCTGTTTATCCAAATCGGCACGCAGTGAAGACAGTGCCGAAACTTTCAGCCCGGTATAGGAAACGAAATAGACATAATCCGCCTCTTTAATAAGGGCGGCAATCTGTTTTACCAGATGCTCATTATAGTGTCCCTGTTTCATTTTTCCCTCACGAGTTCTTTGGTGTTGATCCTGATACCGGGGCTCATCGTGGTGGAAAGCGTACAGCTGAGAATATACGCACCTTTCGCCGCGGCGGGTTTCGCCTTGTTGATCGCTTCGATCACCGCGTCAAAGTTCCGGCGGATATTTCCGGCTTCAAAGGAGATTTTTCCCAACGCAACATGAACGCATGCACCGCGGTCGGCGCGGAACTCTGCACGTCCGGCTTTAGCTTCACGAACAGCATTGGCCGGCTGATCACTGACCGTTCCGGTTTTGGGATTTGGCATCAAGCCGCGCGGTCCCAGCTGTTTACCCAGGGGACGAACCAGCTTCATTGCTTCCGGGGTGGCAATCAAAATATCGAAATCAAGCCATCCTTCTTTGATTTTGGAGACGACATCTTCGTAGCCTACCACATCAGCACCGGCAGCCTTGGCCTCTTCAGCTGCAGGACCGTCGGCAACCACTGCCACGCGGACAGTCTTTCCTGTTCCGGCGGGAAGGGCAACTGCGCCACGGACCGTCTGATCCGACTTGCGGGGATCGACGCCGAGTTTGAGTGCCAGGTCAATAGTGGAATCAAATTTAACCTGCGGCATAGTTTTGAGCAGAGAAATCGCTTCATCGACCGAGTATTTGTTCATCGGATCAATGACGGCGAGCTGCTTCTTGTACAATTTACTCTTCTTATGCATCGACCACCTCGATGCCCATACTGCGGGCGGTTCCTTCGATAAGCAGCATCGCGGCCTCTTCATTTCTGGCGTTGAGGTCGGCTTTCTTGATCTTCACAATTTCACGAATCTGGTCACGGGTAACTTTTCCCGCTTTCTCGTAACCCGGCTTTTTCGCAGCCGAGGCGAGCCCAGCCGCCTTTTTCAGCAGCACTGCTGCTGGCGGCGACTTGCAGATAAACGTGAATGAACGATCCTGGTAAACCGTTATCACCACCGGAATGATCATCCCTGACTGGGACTGGGTCGCGGCGTTGAACTGCTTACAGAATTCCATAATGTTGCAGCCGGCTTGTCCCAAGGCGGGACCGATCGGCGGCGCCGGGTTGGCAGCTCCCGCGGGAATCTGCAACCGGATCAGGCCTGTAACTTTCTTTGCCATGATTTCTGATCTTCCTGATTTTTACCTGACCGGTGGTCTGATCCGGCGGAGAATCCGCCACCGACAGGCTGTTTTACTCATGTACAAGTTCCGGAAAATCCGGTCCGCCGTAACTTTTTAAATTTAAAATGTCATCTTGCCGTAACCATTACGGCAAGTAATAATCTACCTTAAATAAATTCTTTACTTATGCACAATTACCGGGGACGGCAACTCAGGAAACATATCCATGCTTCATTTTCTGCTGACAGAGTTTTAACTTAACTCTGCCATACTACTGCCACTCCCCGTGATCTTCATTAACATATCTTTTCAGATAAATCATCCCCCCTTGATTAACCATCCCCCCTTGATTAACCATCCTCCCTTGATTAACCACCCCCCCCCTTGATTACCCAGCCTTCCGGATTATCCCCCCCTTGATTA
>CASECL010000181.1 GCA_949286445.1 uncultured bacterium
AGTTATGTTTATCATGGACAGCAACCTCAATCTTTATACAGTGGATAAATTTGATCCGTCCACTACCTCATACGATTCAAAATACCAGCGTTACCAAACCATTGACATGGCGCGGCACGGCAATTCGGTAAACTGCCTGTTCTATGACGGTCACGTCTCAAGTGAACCCCAGGGCGAAATTCTGGGACAAAGCACCGGAAAACCCAAGCGCATCTTCGGCGTCAATGGTCAGATACTCCGTACCGTGATTGAAAAAGGGCTCTAACCGGCCGCAACAGCTGCAACAAACGGGAAAAGTTTTAAAGGCACGTTTAAATGGCGTGCCTTTTTTCATATTTAAAAAAATTTATTGGGCATCATTTATCAAATCCGGATTCTGGAAAATAACAGTACCGGCGAGAAATCTTAATTTTTCTCCGATGTTCTTTTTCAGCAGCTGTAATAAAATGAAATCTTTCTGCCGGGAGTGTCAGCTGAAATCGGCGAAAAGGGCAAGATCTGAACCGGAAAAACTGTCAACCTTTTTCCAATACCTTAATTAACAGATTATCCGGAAAAATTATTACCGGCAGGAAATATTACAAGTTAAAATAATGGATTTTTTGTCTATTTTCTGTAAAATTCTGAAAAGATATTAAACAACTTCAAGTAAATTATCTATCATTTTTTTCTTCTGATTTAATTATTTTTTCTGTCTTTTTTTGCGGAATAAAGAAATTTGCAAAAAAATTTTGCATAAACAAAAAATTGCAACTGTCATGATAAACGATGAAAATACCACCGTTTTCATTGCCTGATATCTTATTTTCACTAAATTTTCACAAAAAAAATATTGTATCGCTAATATTTTTGATTATACTATATGTACAAAACAATTTGTCACCTCTATAAAAGTAAACCAAGGAGGAATTTCATGAAAAAGTTTTTTACATTGATTGAATTGCTCGTAGTAATCGCGATTATCGGCATCCTGGCCTCTATGCTGTTGCCGTCTCTCAACCGGGCAAGAATGAAAGCCAGACAGGTATCCTGCTCCAACAATTTAAAAAGCCTCGGCAGCGCCCACTTCATGTATCAGAGCGATAATCAGGACTATTTTGTGCCGTACAGCGATAACGGGACCAAGAAAGTTGCCCGCTGGGATCAGAACTACCAGTTCTTCCGTTACATCAACGCCACCAGATACACTGCAAATCAAAATCTTACTGACAGCAGTGTCAAAGTGGGATACCATTGTCCAGAGGCGATTGCAAAGCTCGGAGTTGTAAATCCTCCCGATGTGAGGAACAACCCGAACGGAATACTCAGTGCCGACTTGAAACATAGCTATGGACACAACACTTTCAACGGCGGCGGCAAAAATATGTTTGCCAACAAGCCGATGATGTGGAAACCCTCCGCATTCAAAAGTCACAGTGCAGTTATGTTTATCATGGACAGCAACCTCAATCTTTATACAGTGAATAAATTTGATCCGTCCACCTCCTCGTATGATTCAAAATATCAGCGTTATCAGACAATTGATATGGCCCGGCACGGCAACTCGGTAAACTGCCTGTTCTATGACGGTCACGTCTCAAGTGAACCCCAGGGCGAAATTCTGGGACAAAGCACCGGAAAACCAAAACGTATCTTCGGCGTCAACGGTCAAATATTCCGTACAGTTATAGAAAAAGGGCTCTGATTATTCTACAATACCGGAGGCATAACAGAGAATTATCATGTCTGTTCTTCTGGACTTTGAAACAAAAGGATCGCAAATGAAAAAAACACTTTACCTGCTGGCATCACTGTTCTGCGCGGTAACGGCGTTTGCCGCCGGAGACCTGGAGTCACAAATAAACGCCCTGCCGGAAAACACGGTTGGAGAACGTTTCAAAAAGGCCAACCTGCAAGTGGCACTGGAACAGAAATTACCGGAAAAGGAAATTAAAAATCTGCTGGCCAAGCCGGCAGAAAACTTTAAATTCAGGAAACCGGATAACGGCATTGGTTTCCGTCCGGAACCGGAAGTGTGGGAGAAAAACCCCTGGATGGATGCTTTGTATGCCTGGGCGGAAAAGTTTGCCAAGGACAGGGAATATATGCCGATTAATAAGACCGGCAACCCTTTCTCCCGCGACTATTACCGTAACGGCGGACCGCGTTTTGAGGGAAAAAATATCAGCCGGCTGCTGTGGCTGACCACCCATCCCAAGAGCAAGTATTACGGCGATATCCGCCTCTTCCGCAAACTTATCCGCAGGGTGAATATGTACACCAATACTTATGCCACCAATCCGGGCGGCAAAGCCGGTCATTCACAGGATCTCTATGACTTTTTTGCCATGGGAATAGCCTTTGACGGTGCCAGATTGATGCACCAGGTATATTCTTACTTTATTCTGCCTTCTCAGACCAGGATGATTCAGGGCGCGGCCGACCGTGCCATCAAACAGATTACCACCGATTCAAACAATGCAAATAAAACCAAGTATCCGATGGGCCGTTACTGCAACCGTGATATTGGTTATGCCAACATTCTGCTTCAGGCCGGACTTATTGCCGGGGATAATGCGGCAGTCAGGACCAGCGAAA
>CASECL010000182.1 GCA_949286445.1 uncultured bacterium
AACTTTATGAACACCGTGAAAAATGAGCCGCTGCCGATCAATCCGGGATACTGGCTGGAGAAATTTTTCCAGACGACGGAAACCAGTATGCCTACGATCAACTGGGGAGCCGATACGGTACCGCCGGACGAACCGATGACCGGCAGGGATTTCCTGACCTACCTCTGGTATGCGGGGGAAAATGGCATCAAGGTTAAACACAGTATTTACGGGGAATTTGAAGTAATGGTGGAGGGACCGCTGTCTTTTGCCCTGGAGCGTGAATCCTATGGTGCGCAGGAAATAACGGTTAAAAAAGGTGAAAACCCCATGCGCAGTGCTGAAGCCAAAGCCGCTCTTGCGGCGGGCAAAAGGCTGAAAAAGGCAAAACTGCATATTGCCCGGCTGGATCAGGCCTGGAGCTGTACTTTTGATGCGGATAATTTTGCTTTCGGTTCGGTTAAACTTCCGGAGGGAGAGAACATGAACCGGGATGAAATTTTTGCCGACCGGATGGAAAACATTCTGGTTTTCAAAGGGGCGTTGGAAGAGTATTTCAAACTTTTTGCACAGAACTGCCTGAGTCCTGAATTCGACAAATTCCAGCGTCAGCTTAAAGACTGGGCGGCGGGGATTGACGGGGTTTAGAACTTTTGCGCAGGAACTGGAGCAGAGATGGAAAAAACAGAATATATGGTTATCGGATACCCGATAGCGCACAGCAAGTCTCCGCAGATGCAGAATGCGGCATTTGAGTATTGCGGCCTGGGGCGTCCGTATGCCAGTGAGGAAGTGAGCCGCGAAGAGGGTAAATTGGCGGATTTCTGCCGCCGGGCGGCGGAGAATTTGAAGGGATTCAATATTACAGTGCCGCACAAGGAATCAATGCTGGCACTTTGTGATGAACTCGACCACTCCGCAGTAAATGCCGGAGGCGTGAATACCGTGAAAGTGGAAAATCACCGTCTGACTGGTTTTTCTACCGACGGATACGGTTTGGAAATGGCTTTGCGCCGGGCGTTTGATTGGGAAATAGCCGGAAATACGGCATTGTTTATCGGTGCCGGCGGGGCGGCCAGAGCCGCCGCAGGACACTTTGCCGCCAGAGGATTGAAGAAATTGCTGCTGATCAACCGGACGCCGGAAAAAGCAGAAAAAATATTGAATGACTGCCGCCAGATCAATCCGGCACTGGAGGGGGATTTTTCCAGTGAACCGGGAGATTTTTTTGAGCAGAGCAGTCTGGTGGTGCAATTTACCAGTCTCGGGTTGAAAGATGACGACGCTCCGCCGTTTGATTTTTCACTTCTCAAGCCGGGGAAACACTCCGTTTTTGACGCGATTTACCGGGAAACCCCATTGTCCCGTTACTGCGGGGAAAAGGGAGTGAACTTTGCCGACGGCAGGGAAATGCTGATCTATCAGGGGGCAAAAGCATTTGAGATATGGACGGGGATTACCGCTCCGGTGGAGGTAATGCGCCGGGCTTTGGAAAAGGCAATTAATGGAGACTGAAAACAAGAGAAAGCAGTGAGAAAGTGTTATTATTATGATTGGCATGATTATATTGGCGGCATTTCTTTTCGGGCTTTGTTTCGGGAGCTTTCTCAATGTCTGCATCTGGCGGATGCCGAGAAATGAAAGTGTGGTAACTGTACCCTCACATTGTCCGGTGTGCAACCACAAGATAGCCTGGTATGAAAACATACCTTTATTCAGCTATTTGATGCTGAAAGGCCGTTGCTCCGGGTGCGGCGGGAAGATTTCGCCGCGGTACTTTATTATTGAACTTGTGACTGGAGTTCTGTTTGCCGGCGCGGCACTGATTACTTTATTCTTCGGCCTGCCGCTGACGGTGGCGGGATTTTACTGCATGGCCATAATGCTGGCAATCGGATCGGGGATGATTGATGCGAAACACGGCATAATTCCGGATAAACTGACTTATTCCGCGATGGTGCTGTCTGTGGTATATACTGCGGCATTTCCGGATGCAGTGTCGCCGGAAATTTCCCGTTTTTCCGCGGTGTGTGTTACGGTGGCATCCGGAGTTATTGTGGGACTGATGATGACGGCATTTGCTGTAATCGGCAAATTTGTTTTCGGACGTGACGCGCTGGGCTGGGGGGATGTTAAATATATGACAGCCGCGGCCATGCTCATTACAATTCCCGGTGCAATATTTTCTCTGCTGATCGGTTCGCTGGGCGGACTGGTTTATGCTTTGCTGTTTTTAAAGGGCAGGGCGAGATCCCGCGGGGAACTCTTTTTCGGACCGTTTCTGGCGGCGGGAACGATTTTGTGGATATTTGGCGGACAGTTGCTCTGGTGGTGGTATCTGAGCCGGTTTGCCAGCTGAAGAAATTATCTGTTAAACCTGCCGCAGGGGAAAGTCTGATTTTCCGGCGGCACAAACATTGAAGGGAGCAAAAGAATGGCGACAAGAGAAGAGATCGCGGCAGCGGCGGTGAAAATCCGTGGTGCGCTGGTGAAAAATGGTGTACTTCCGGGAGTGCGGGCGGCAGAGTTTTTTGAGGTGAAGAACGATAATTTAGTTATTTGCCGTTTTGACAGTCTTGATGTGGATGCCTTGAAAAAGCTGGAGTGGCGGCTGGATATTGTGGCGATCAGGGATCTGGGGGTATTTGCCATTGGAGCGGATAATTGCGATGCCGCGGCGAAATTGAAAGCGGCAGAAAATGGCGGCAGAGCTGAAAAAGTCCCCTGTGCCGGAAATTGCGGTGTACTCGATGGCAAGGTGGCAGTGGTAACCGGCGGTGCGCAGGGATTCGGTTTCGGCATCTCTGAAGCTCTGGCGGCGGCGGGGGCCGAAGTAGTGATTGCGGATATGAATTTTGACGGAGCCAAGGCCGCGGCGGCAAAACTGGTCGGCAATGGCCATGGCGCGGTGGCAGTCAATATTTCCGATGAAGAATCAGTCCGGAAAATGACTGAGGAAGTGGCGTTCAATTACGGCGGAATTGATCTTTTTGTTGCCAATGCCGGAGTATTGCGGGCCGGATCAGTTAAAACCCTGACTAAAAAGGACTGGGATTTTGTTACCAATGTCAATTACAGCGGTTATTTCCTCTGTGTGAAACACGTTGCCGCGCTGATGGCGGAACAGAATGCGGTTTCCGGGCTCTGGAGCGATATAGTCCAGGTAAACTCCAAGAGCGGCCTGGTGGGCTCCAATCGCAACGGAGCTTATGCCGGAAGTAAATTCGGCACTATCGGTCTTACCCAGAGTTTTGCGCTGGAACTGGTGGGCGATCACATCAAGGTAAACAGCGTCTGCCCGGGTAATTTCTTTGACGGACCGCTGTGGTCGGATCCGGAACGGGGGCTTTTTGTCCAGTATCTTAACAGCGGAAAAGTTCCCGGGGCAAAAACCGTGGAGGATGTGAAAGCGTTTTATGAAAGCAAAATCCCCATGGGCAGAGGCTGTTTCCCTGCCGATGTGGCCAAAGCTATCATCTACTGCGTGGAACAGGCTTATGAAACCGGTCAGGCCATTCCGGTAACCGGCGGCCAGGTTATGCTCAACTGACAACAGATAAACAGAACCGGTTTTTATTGTAAATATTACAGATTATGTTGGAATATTCATTTGGCACGGTAAATTTGTGGCAGATGGCGGTTCTCGCTTTCTGCGCGGTATTGATTGGCATTAATAAGACCGGACTTCCCGGACTGGGAACACTTCCGGTGGTTTTATTGACACTGACTTTTGATCCCCAAAGTTCACCCGGCATACAGCTTATACTGCTGTGTGCCGCGGATGTTACGGCGGTTATCTACTACCGGAGGCACGCGGAGTGGAAGATTATATTCCGGGTGATACCTTTTGCCCTGCTGGGACTGGGGGCAGGGCATCTGGTACTGCGTTTTCTGCCGGGAAATCATCTGCCGCAGCTGATCGGGGGGATAATTATTGCCCTTACCGTGCTGAATTACTTTAAAGACCGGCTGTTGAAACACATTGAAGCCGGAGGCTTGCCGATGGCTTCAGCCTTCGGGATACTGATGGGCTGCACCACCCAGATTGCCAATGCGGCAGGACCGGTGAGCACAATATATTTATTGCTGATGAAGCTTGAAAAACACCGTTTCATGGGGGTTACCAGTTATCTGTTTTTGCTGCTTAACTGGATAAAACTGCCGATTTTCATCAGCGAGGGCAGGGTGACACTGGATAGTTTCAAGCTGGATTTGTGGGTATTGCCGTTTCTGCTGCTGGGAGGGGTGCTGGGGGTGATATTTCTCAACCGGATACCGCAGAAAAAATTTGAATTTCTGCTGCAGATGCTGATTCTGGTTTCCGCAGCAGTATTGTGCTTCAAGTGAAGGTAAATAGTTTGAGAGTGGGGGGATATTTATTTCCTTGAGCCGGGATAAACAGCGATATACCAAATAATATGATACATCTGTTTTGTCTTCTGATTGCCCTTTATGCGGGAGCAAGTCTTCTTCTGCCATGGCGCGTATCCTGGAAATACAAAATACCTCTGATGGTATTTATTGTTTTGATTTCCCAGTTTTTCGGGATAATGCAGCTTATTTTCGGCGGCAGTTTTTTTACGCCGGACGGGCCGGTATTTCTGGTTTTGGCCGGAATCTGGCTGGTGGTGGTGCTGATTGAGATGTTTGTTTTTCTGGTGTTGCGTGATTTATGTCAGCAGGTATACAATCTGATTTTTTTCCGCAACACGGAGATGCGG
>CASECL010000183.1 GCA_949286445.1 uncultured bacterium
CGAAAAGAAAAGTAAATGGCGGAGAGAGAGGGATTCGAACCCTCGGTGAAGTTGCCCCCACACAGCATTTCCAATGCTGCGCCTTCGACCACTCGGCCATCTCTCCCGGGTGTAAGCAAAAAAATGGTAGCGGGTCACGGACTTGAACCGTGGACCTCCGGATTATGATTCCGCTGCTCTAACCAACTGAGCTAACCCGCCATCTCCTTACTATATCACCTTTAGTATATTTTTTCAAATCATTTTCAGCTTTCCAACGATTTTTTCCTGAATTTTTTCTTTTTCAGCGTCATTTTCGTACTTAAGCTGCCGCCAATTCCAGTGGAAATTGTCTTCCACAAAGCGTGGAACGACGTGCAAATGTGCGTGCATTACCACTTGTCCGGCCACGGTGCCGTCGGACAAATGCAAATTAAACCCGTCTGCTTCAAGGCCGCGTTTCTGGGCAATTCCGACCCGGGATGCCACCTGAAACATGCGTCCGGCGACATTTTCCGGTATTGTAGCGCAGCTTTCGTGATGTTCTTTGGGGATTACGAGTACATGGCCCTTGTTTATGGGGGATATATCCATAAACGCATAAACCAGGTCATCCTCGTAAATTTTTGAAGAAGGTATTTCACCTGCCACTATTTTGCAAAATACACACATATCAAACCTCTGTTTTTGTGATTTTCTCTGTTGAATATACACGCAAAGCGCGATTTTTTCAAATTCAGAACTGGCAATTAAATCCCCCGGGTGTATAATAATATACTATTATGGACACAGATTATCAAAAATTGCCTTCATGGTCGGAAACAATGGCGCGGCGTCTGGAACGCTGTCCATTGGAGTATTGGTTCTTTTATCATCTTTCCTGCGGCGGGGCGGATCCGGGGGCGGATAAAAATACCCGGCTGCTTCACCGGTTGAAAAATCTTACTTTTGCCCGGAATTATCCGGCGGTAATAAAAAATTCCACGGTAAGAAAATTTTTTTATCACGCCAATATTCCGGAGGAACCGGCTACCGCAACGGGAAATGGTTTCATACCGGAAGAAGAGTATTTAGAGATGCGTTACGGCAAAATGGTTTCCGGGGTGAAAAAATTTGCCCGGATATTTCAATCAGAATACTTTTTCTGCAAACGGGATATTCTGAATGGCGACGCCTGGGAGGATCACGGGAAAATACTTTTTTATGAACTCTATTACCGGAAGGAGCCGCCAATAAGTTTTTTTGCCGGGCTGGAAGAGAAATTAAAATCAGAACTGAATAATCTTATTGCACTTGAAATACCGCAATTGCTGAATTCTGTTCCCTTTCATGACCGGATAATCATGAATCATCCGCTGGAAGTGGAACATCTGGGCAAAATTCTCCGGGCGGCTCCGGCGGCGGCCTGGCGCGAAGCGGAAAAAACCATTTATTTTTTTCCCTCCGGCATGCCGTCTGATGAAACTGCGGTGGTTTGCTGTCTTTACGCTGTTTACATTTTGCGCCAGCGTCCGGACCGGGTGGAATTTGCCGCGCCGCAGGATGGGAGAATAATCCGGCGCAGGATGACGGATATAGACATAAGCAATTCAGTAAGTAAAATAAACCGGGATATTGACCGGATGCTGGAAACGGTAAAATTTTTTAGAAAAAAGCCGGAAAACTGTGAAAAGGAGTGTATTTTCAAAGAATTTTGCGTTTTTTTTTGAAAAAAAGCTGATTTTATGTTGGCATTTTATTTTTTATCAGGTATTATTATACGCATAATCACCGTATGAGAGTGATGAATTAATGAAAGGTGTTTTGATGAACATTTATGTCGGAAATTTGCCGTACTCGACGACGCGCGACGAGTTGAACAGTCTGTTTTCTCAATTTGGTGAAGTGAGCGCCGCCCGGGTGGTAAAAGACCGGGAAACCGATCGTTCCAAGGGCTTTGGATTTGTAGAAATGCCCAATGCAGCAGAAGCCAACAAGGCAATCGAAAGTGTCAACGGACAGGAAGTCGGCGGACGCAGACTGGTAGTCAATGAAGCCCGTCCCCGTGAAGAACGTCCCCCCCGCAGATTCTGAAAATAACGGAATCATCAACAGGACCGGAAAAGGAATAAAACCTTTGCCGGTCTTTTGTTTTTATAAGACGGATTTTTAAGATATTCTGCCGGGTGACAGAGTTGAAACAGTACCGGCATAATTCTGTAAACAGGTGAAAAAAGTTTTTTATACATTAAAATTTTAAAATTCAAACTTAAATTGTAACATCCGGTAATATATTGTAAAATACAAAAAACAAATCAGATATCCGCTGCATTTTGAGTAAATACGGTTATCGGGGATTTTTCTTTACCGCTTAGGGGGATTTTGTATTTTTACGCCAAAATTTTGATACTGTCCCCGCAAGTTCGCAAGTTCGCAAGTTCGCAACCCGACCCCCTAAAACTGAAACCCGCAAAATCCGGAAACTCCCGTTTTCCCTGAAATAAAAATATAACTGCCGGACTCTTCACCTCTTCATTTTTCCCGTCGGTTGACATTTTCTCCGCTCCACGATGAGAAAAAAACAACCCAGGGAGAATTTTACTTATGGACTACCAAATTATTTTCAACCGCTGTCACGAGACTTACCGTAAAAACCGGGAAATCTGGGAACATTCCCGGGATGCTTATTCCGGCGGGGCGGATTACATCGCCCGGGCTCTGGTCAAACACGTTTCCGAAATCGACCTTGAATATCTGGAACGCCTCCGCCGCGCCTGTTACTTCAATTACCCCCGCAAAATCGCCCGGCTCATCACTCAATATCTCCTTTCAGTGGAGCCGCAGCGGGAAAATGCAGATATTGCTGCAGTGGAAGACTTTTCCCGTTCCGGACTCCGTGCCAATGAAGTTATGCGCCAGTTTTCCACCTTGCTGACGGTTTACGGCAGTGCGTTCATGTTTATGGATATGCCGTTCTTTCAGGGCGAAGTTGACGCTGAGCGGAAAAAGAAAGAAAATCTCCGTCCCGGAGCAAGAGTGCTTTCACCTCTGGAGGTACCGGACTGGGCATTCGGTGAAGACGGCAAACTTAACTGGATTATCATAGAAGAAGAAATTTCTCCGGACAACGGTCCCTTTGTGCCCGCCGGTAAATATTTGCGCCGGGTGCTCTGGACCCGGGATGAATTTTTCGTTTTCCGCCGCCTGCCCTCCGCAGGAAATATTGAACTGGAAAGCTGCGGACTCAATCCGCTGGGTGAAGTTCCTGCCATCCGGGTGGCAGATCCGGACGGCTTCGGTTCCGACTGCAGGCATTACTTTGAAGATGTGGTGCGCATCTCTGAAGCCATTCTCAACAACGGTTCAGAGGCTCAAATGAATATCGTCAAACAAATGTTCGGTCTGCTGGTTATCTCCGACACTTTTGCCCGGGGGGCGAAAATGCTGGAAAATTCCGCTCCCGGAAACGGCAGCGGCAATGGCGCGAAACCCAAATTCAGCCATCTGCTTGCCCGCTCCGCGGCACTCTGGGAAACCCCGGAAGAAAGGGGCATATCCCGTTATATTTCCCCCTCCGGCGCAGACATAACCGCAATCCGGGAGGAAAATTTAATGCTTAAACGTGAACTTTTTGACGTGGTCGGCATGCCGCTCCGCAACGAATCAATCCAGGCGCAAACCGCAGAATCCAAAGCCTGGGATCATCACCAGATCCGGCAGTTTCTGGTCAGCCGGGTGGATATTCTGGAACAAACCGAAATGAAAATGTGGGAACTTTTCAACCGCTGTGACAACACCATCCCCATTCCTCATGTGGTTTACAACCGGGATTTTTCAGTAACCGATCTGAGTTCCGCCGTGGCAAGTCTTCTCCAGCTCAGCCAGATTTCCGACAGCGGTGAATTCCGGCGTGAACTTGCCAGAACCGGAGTTTTTCTGCTGGAAAAATTAAAGAAAATCTCCCCGGAAATCAAAAAAGAAATTATCCGCGAAATCGAAAATGCCTGACACCAGACAGATTTTACGATAATTCCTGTAAAAATATAAAAATCCGCCGGAAATATGCCAGCTTCTGCTGTACTTTCTTCCGGCGGATTTTCTCTATCCCTCAAATCACGGCTGTGCCCGGCAATTAACGGCCGTTCCAGCCGTCAACAAAGGCATTTTCGTTGATCTCATGGAGCTTTTCCGGCAAAGTTTTCCGAACCGCTTCAAGAAGTTTATCTTTCGGCAAATCCAGACGGCGGCTCAAAGCTCCCAGCAGCATAATATTGATGCACTTGGGATTGGAAAGTTTCTCTTCCGGCACGTCATCCGGAGTGATCATCACGCCGCCTGCCTTCAGCTTCGGCGCGGCAACTTCCACCTGTGTGCGATCCAGCACCAGCAGGTAATCACTCTCTCCTGCCGGAACCATCGGACTGTAAACCTTGTCTCCGTAACGCACTTCACTGGAAACTGACCCGCCCCGCTGGCTCATGCCGTGGACTTCACTCTTTTTCACATCATATCCCAGTTCAAAAAGAACTTCCGCCAGAATGTCGGTAACTTTGAGCACCCCCTGCCCGCCCAGTCCGGCCACTGTGATATTGGTAATTTCACTCATTTATTATTCTCCTCGTAACGTTTGATCCGGGCCGCGGCAATAATGCAGGGACGGCGGGAAATAATTACCGATATGCCATTGCTTTTCAGATCCTCACTCAAAACTTCTCTGAGTTTATCCTGTTCCAGCAGAGGATCAATTACATCAACCCTGTCCACACCCAGACCTTTCAAAGTGCATACCAGATCCAGTTTCGGAGCCGGAGTGTGATCCAGTTTTCTGCCGGTGCCGGGGTTTTCCTGCATGCCGGTCATCGCGGTAGTGGAATTGTCCAAGATCATGATAACATGACCGGTGGAGGGCTTGTTGTAAATAGCTTCTACCACACCGTTTATTCCGGTATGCCAGAAGGTGCTGTCGCCGATAACGCTCACCACCCGGCGTGCTTCC
The DNA here is from genome assembly GCA_949286445.1 of uncultured bacterium. GTDB lineage: Bacteria > Verrucomicrobiota > Lentisphaeria > Victivallales > Victivallaceae > CASECL01. The sequence continues at coordinate 4,955 of CASECL010000183.1, forward strand.
GCCTCCGGCAGAACTTTGCGCAGACCGACGCCGACGGTAATGCTCGCCCCCATGCAGACACAGCTGTCCACGGCTTCAAACGGCGGCAAAACTCCCAGAGTGTAACAGCCGATATCTCCGGAAACAATACAGTTGAGTGCTTTCAATGCTTCATAACTCTTGCGGTGCGGACATCCGGGACAAAGTTCCGGAGCCTTGCCCCCTTTGGGCGGCACTTCCGGAGTGAGATCTACGGCAATCAGCCGGCGGACACGTTCCACATTGAGCTCGCCGAAACGGAACATTTCCGCTTTGCCTTCCGCACTGATCCCGGCGGCAAGGCAGCTTTCCGCCACAATCGGGTCGCCCTCTTCCACCACCATCACCCGGCGGTATTTGGCGGCAAACTTCTTCAGGCTCTCCAGCGGCAGAGGATATGACAGACCGATTTTAAATACCCCCGCCCCCGGACACGCCTCCATAACATACTGGAAACTGATGCCGGAAACAATTACACCAAGTTCATCGCTTTTTCCGGGAATTTCAAGATTGAATTCATTCTTTTCATCATTCAGCGCGGCAATGGCGTTCAATCTTGCCCGCAGACGGCGATGCGCCAGCCGGGCAAACGCCGGGATCATCACATTGCTTTTGACATCTTTTTCGTATTTGACCGGCGGGCAGGACGTCCCGGTCCGATCCCGGGACACCACGCATTTTGAATGGCAGACCCGGGTGGTCAGACGCAGCAGAACCGGGCAGCGGAACTCCTCCGCCAATTCAAAAGCGCGCACCGTAAAATCATACGCTTCCTGTGAATCCGCCGGCTCCAGCATCGGTATTCCGGCGGCAACAGCATAACGGCGGTTATCCTGCTCATTCTGGCTTGAAGCCATCCCCGGATCATCCGCACTGACAATCACCAGTCCGCCCGGAGTACCGGAATAAGCCACGGTAAACAACGGATCCGCCGCCACATTCAGCCCCACATGCTTCATGGTAACAATCGCCCGGCCGGAAGCCAGTGCCGCGCCGATGCCGACTTCGAGAGCGACTTTTTCATTGGGAGACCACTGCGCGGTACCGCCCGCTTTGGAAAACTCGTCCAGTATCTCCGAGGAGGGCGTGCCGGGATAACCGGCACCGAGTTTCACCCCGGCGTCAAGCGCGGCCAGCGCAACCGCCTCATTGCCGCTTAAAAACAACTTTTTGTCCATAACTGTCCTTCTCTTTCCGCCGGAACAGGGGATAAATACATCCCCTGCAGGCCGGCATATAACCAATACAGTACATCACACTAAATATAACATCATTTCGGCAATTATTCAACCACAGGCGTTTGCAAAAAACAGCAAAAGAGTGTAATTTATGATGCGGTAATTCAATAAAACAAGGAGGAATACTGATATGTCGGCAAAATTAATCGACGGCAAAGCGGTGGCAGCTGAAGTAAACGCAGAAACCGCGGCAAAAATTAAAGAACTGGCTTCGTCCGGTATTGTCCCGGGTCTGGCGGTGGTACTGGTGGGAGACAATCCGGCTTCGCAGGTATATGTCGGCATGAAGGAAAAAAAATGCAATGAACTGGGTATTTTCTCCCGGAAATGCGTTCTGCCGCAGGATGCCTCCATGGACGAACTGATGACTCTGATAGATGAACTCAATGCCGATAAACGTATCCACGGCATTCTGGTTCAATCACCGCCGCCGCCGCAGATTGACGAAAGGAAGGTTATTGAAAGCATTTCTCCGGAAAAAGATGTGGACTGCTTCAGCTATACCAATGTGGGCCGGATTCTTACCGGCGATCTTTCCGGCTTTCTGCCCTGCACCCCCTACGGAGTTCAGGTGCTGCTGGAAAAATATCAGGTCGATCTTGCCTCCGGACACACAGTGATTGCGGGCCGTTCCAATATCGTCGGCAAACCTCTTGCCGCCATGCTGATGCAGAAAGGTAAAAATGCCAATGCCACGGTTACCGTGGTTCACTCCGCCACCCGGAATATTGAAAAATATGTTGCTGATGCAGATGTTCTCATCGCCGCCGTGGGAGTGCCGGAGTTCATCAAAGGAGAATGGATCAAGCCGGGTGCAACGGTAATTGATGTGGGCATCAACCGGATCAATCTGCCGGATGGGAAACGCAAACTGGTGGGCGATGTGGAATTCGAAGTTGCCGCGGAACGTGCCGGCTTGATTACCCCGGTGCCCGGCGGCGTGGGGCCGATGACCATTGCCATGCTGATGCGCAATACGTTGAAAAGCTGCATGAAGCACAACCATCTGTTGTAAAATTTTCTGCCGCAGTACAATATTTTACAGAAATTATTCCGGCACACAGGAATTCTGCTTGACATTATGGATGTTTTCGGAAAAACCCGCAAGGAAAAATCCGCTCCGCTCGGAGCGGAGGTATCTTTTCACCGTATTTCCTGGCAGAATTCCGGGCGGATGTCCACAGTGAGCGCGCCGGGGAATATTCATTATCACAATGTTCCCCGGGGCGGATTGAAGCCGGAAACACGGGATTTTTCCCAGATTGTTTTCATCCTCTCCGGGCATATTATTGAAGATGCCAACGGAGAAAAGAGACCTCTGTCTCCCAATACAGCGGTATTCATCCGCCCGGATGATATCCACGGCTGGGAAGCTCCGCCGAAAATGGAAACCTGTGAAATGCTGGTGTTTTCTTTTGAACTGGAGCTTTTTCTGACGCTGAGTGAATATTTTGAAGATGATTCATTTCTTCAGCGTTACACCGAGTCGGTACTGCCGCCGGTATTCCGGCTGGACGGACGGGAGATAAATGACCTGTCGGTGAAACTGCTGTCCATAAATTCCGCCAAAATCCCCATCAGTGTGAGCCGGGTAAAACTGAAACTTGCACTGGCGGAACTTTTTGTCAGCTGTTTTCTGGACGGGGAACTGACCGGGGACTTCATGCCGGAATGGCTCAACCAGCTTTGCGAACTGATGCGCAAAGAAGAAAATTTTGTTCCCGGCCTGAAAAGAATGCAGCAGCTCTCCGGTTACACTCCGGAATATCTCTGCAAGGCGTTCCGGAAATATCTCAATAAAACCCCGACCGAATTTATCAATGAACTCCGGATAAATTTTGCTGCCCGGCTGCTGTCCGATACGGAATTGCCGATCGGTGAAATTGCCTATCGGCTGAATTTTCAAAGTCTGAGCCGTTTTTACCATCTTTTCAACCGGATATATCACATGAGCCCGGCGAAATACCGTCTTAAGTCAATGGGACTTAAGTATCTCTGAAAAGGCCGTTACCTACTCCGATCCGCCATGGTATCCAGGAGATTTTCCCGAAAACTTCAATATTGTTCACGGAAATATCACTATTTTCAGTTTTTTTTCATCTTATCACTTGACAACGGTATATTTTATGACTATAATTAACATCGTTGAACTGAAACATACGGAAACTTTCAAGTAACAAGGAGTGAAAAAAAATGAAAATTCTGGTTGGTGCCGCACTGACCGCATTTTCGGTTTCCGCCATGGCTATGGCTTCGAAAATGCCGGATCCCGACGCGCTTCACCTGCCCGGTGAACTCTCTGCAGAAGAAGTATTGAATGGCAAATACCCTTATCCGCCCTCTCCCAAAGTGGATTTTTCCTATAACGAAAACGGCTTTGCCCGGGCTAATCTCGGTGAAGTTCCTCCGGCCGGAGTTCACCCCCGTCTGCTTTTCGGACCTTCCGACATTGCCGGAATACGGCACCGCCTGGAAAATACCGAGGCGGGAAAGGCCATGGTCAAAACCATGCGCAAACGTGTCAATGACGTCATCCTGCGCAAAGACGGCTGGGAAAAAGATTTGTATGAAGCCATGTCCTCAGGTGATGTGGAAAAGAGCCGCGAACTTTACTTCAATCACGGCAAACCCAACAGCCGGGCGGGGCATTACCAGCCCTATTTTCTCTATGAACTTACACTTCATGCGCTGGACAATCTGATTTTCGGCAATGAGGAAGCAGGCAAAAAAGCGGCTACTGCTATTGCGGTTTACGGTGAAATCATTGATCCGTTGCTTGATGTTTCTGCAAAATGGCCGCTGGCGGACGACACCTGGCGGGCAAAACCGGCAAATTCCACCGGCAACAGCCGCCCCGATGAAAAAGATTCCCGTACGCTCACCGGATATCACCTGATAGGTTATGCTTATGACTTTGCCTGGAAATATATGACCGAAGCTCAGCGTGAGCAGATGCGCAAGGTAATTGCCAAATCCACCGCCGGACAGCTCTGGATGGGGGCAAGACTGCCGCATCACTTCCGCAACTGGAACTGGTGTGCAGTAGGATTGGCACAGCCTTTCCTGGCTTTGGCAATCGAAGGTGAAAAGGGCTATGATCCCAGAGTGTACACCCTGGGTCTTGATATTGCCAGAGACTATCTCACCTACGGAATTTCCCCCTCCGGATCCAGCACCGAAGCAGTGGGTTATACCCAGTTCGGCTTCAACTGGCTGCTGCCGTTCATGGTCGCGGCGGAACGGAGAGGCGACAAAGTTCTCACCCATGACCATTATCGCAAAATGCTTGACTGGTACGTACACTCCACCGAACCCTACGGCGGACAGTGGACCAGCCACGGCGACGGCGGAGACGGCGGGCCGAGTTCCAACAATATGATGATTTACCGGAGATTTTTCCCGTATGATGAAAGAGTGGAGTTTATCTGGGACAATCTGGCTCAGACTTACGGGAAAAATCTGTTGAACGGCAATTACCACATGATTGAAATGCTGATTTTCGCCGCAGATCCGGCGGTGAAAAATCCGGGACAATTTGCGGAAACCGTATTCTTTGATCCGGTGCGTTCCAGTTTGAATGCCCGCTCCGGCTGGGACAAGGATGCGGCGTTCATGACCTTTGAATGCCGTACCGATTCTGTCGCCGCCAGCCATGAACACGCCGACCGGGGTAATTTCACGTTCTCTGCGCTGGGCAAAAACTGGGCAAAAGAAAATTTCCGTTCCGTGACCACCCAGTTCCACAACAACGTGGTGGTTGACGGTGTGGGACAGGGCTTCTGGCCCGGACCGGGAAAATTCCTCGGCATGAAAAAACTTCCCCACGGCGTGCTGGCCACGGCGGATATGTCGGAAAATTACCGTATTTTCTGGCCGAAAACCCTGGATTCTGACGATCTTGATCCGGTGAAAACCCCGCGCTTTGCCTATCCGAGATGGGATTTCTACCGTCAGGAAGCGATCGCATTCCAGAAAGAATACGGCCACCTGCCCCACGAAAAGGATAAGTCGCCCAGCGTGGAACAGCATTTCGGAGCCTATGAGAAAATCGGCGATCCCCGGATGTGGGACGAAGACAGCCGTCCGATGCGTTACACCTTTGCCGACTTCCAGTATGCCTTCCGCAGTGTTTATCTGCACACCTCAAAGCATCCTTTCCTGCTGGTGGTGGACGACCTCAAGAAAGATGATCAGCCACGTACTTACAGCTTCCTGATGCAGACCGGCCTGGAAAAAGTGGCGGTGGAAAGCAGGGACGGCAATCAAATGGTGCTTATGGACATGAACGACGGCAAATTTGATTCCCGCGGCCGTTTCCGCCCGAAAAAGGGAGCCCCTGCCCTGCTGGTGGTCAGCCTCAATGATCCGGCAGAAATGCTGATCAAGCGCAACTCCATGATGATGGCTCTGGAAACCTTTGAACGCAAAGATCCTCCGGCCATGGGCGGACGTTCCTTCGGTCTGGACAAGCGTCTGGTAATTCCCAAGTACCAGAAAAAGGGCGATCATAAAGTACTGCTTATACCTTTCCGGTTCGGCGACAAGCGTCCGGAGATTAAATTCGACCCCGCGGCAGGAAAACTCTCCGTGGTCTGGCCGGATGAAACGGTGGAATTCAACTTCGTAAAAGGCGCGGATGGCCGTACCTCAGTAGAAGTTAAATAAGCAGAATTCTGCACTGAAAACGGGGATTTTCCTCCTGTTGCCGGGACGGGTGGAAAATTCCCCGTTTTTTTTATTTCCGCCCTTGTAAAAAGTGATTTATGATGATAACTTTCTCTCCTGCCAAAAACAAGGGAGAAACGTCATGGAAAACACAGCCCACGTGAAAAAAACAGGAAAAAAACCGTTAAAGCCTTTATTATCAACTGTAATTATCGCCGCTGCCGTTCTGGGAGGGGCATTCATTCTTTCCAAACTCATGGTAAGAGTGCAGAAAGAGCGGGTTATTTACGCCAAAGGCGTAGCGGATAAACTTATTACTTCAGACTTCGGCGTGCTGCAACTTACCCTGACGGTGCGGAACCGGGATCTGGCCGCCGGCAGCAGACAGCTTCTGCAGGAAAGCCGGATCGTGATGGACAAACTCAAGAGCTTCGGCTTTGAGGATGAGGAAATCGAACCGGGGGCAGTAAGTCAATATGAGGTAAACCGGCTGGAAAACGGCAAACCTACCAATACCCTGGATTACTACAATATTTCCCGGGTAATTACCCTGAAAAGCGATAAAGTTGATTTGATCAACAACAACTACGTTAAATTGTCTGAACTCCTGTTGGACAATCTTAATTTATCTATTGAAAGCCCGCGCTACTTCATCAGCGATCAGGAAAAACACAAACTTGAACTGATCAAAATCGCCGGAGAAAGTGCCGCCGCCAGAGCTGAAATGCTGGCCGGACAGGCCGGAGCTGAAGTGGGACGGCTGCTTTCCGCCCGGGTTGGAATTGTACAGATTACCGACCCGAGATCCAATGACATCAGCGACTACGGGGTGTACGACTTATCCTGCCCGGTGAAAAATATGCGTATTGTGGTTACCATGGAGTTTGCAGTAAAATGAAAAAGATTATTTTTGCATTGATTACCGGTCTGGCGATTGCCGGAGGTGCATTTCTGCTTTCCCGGCCGGAGATCACATTCATTTCCGGGCGTTCCATGGTGAAAGCAACCGGGCGGGCGGAAATAACACTGCCGGCAGATGAGATGCGCTTTACCATCAGCTTATCTGCCAGAGTGAAGGATTACGACCAACTCGCCGGGGGTACGGAATTTCTCAAACATTCGGAAGAAGTGCTGACTGAAAAACTTAAAGCTGAACAGATCAGCAGAGAACAGTTTACCGTTCACCCGATACAGATCCGGGAGATTTATTCTGTGGTTGACGGCAAAATGACCAATGAAATCAACACTCTGGTTCTGACCCGGAGTTTTACTGTTTCCGCCCCAGCCAGGCCGGAAGCGGACAACCTGCCGGGGAAACTCTCCGATGCAATGCTGAAAGAGGGAATTTTTGCTGAGATTTCGCCGGTCAGTTACACGTTGAACAGCCCGGAAAAACTGGAGAATGATCTGATTTATCAAGCCACTGAGGATGCCTTCCGCCGGGCAAATGATATTGCCGGAGCGTCAGGTTCGGAGGTGGGCAAACTTATCTCCAGCAGTGCGTCAGATCTGGAATTGAACAGCCGTGGATACCCGCTGCCCGTTGTCACCGCCTCCATGTCGGTAACGCTGGAATTGGAGACAGAAAAATACTTGTTTTAAAAGCTTGACAACGGCGGTGCGAAGTACTATATTACACCTTGAGTGAATACCCGGAAACAACTTTGAAAGCCGAATTGCCGGAATGAATATTGAGATCAAACTTTGCGACGAAAAAAGACACATCAAGCTGCTCGGCATCTCCGGGCGACTGGATGCGGTAACCAGTGTGGAGGCGGATAAATACTTTGCCGGCTTCCTGGAGACCAATCCGGATAATCTGGCGATGGATTTCAAAGATCTGGATTATATAAGCAGTGCCGGGTTGCGGGTGATGCTGCTGATTGCCAGAAAGCTTCAGCCAAGGGGATTGAAAGTGGTGCTTTTCAACCTCTCGCCCAGCGTGCAGGAAGTCTTTGAGATCAGCGGTTTTTCGACAATATTCAAGATATGCGCCGACCCGGAAGCGGCGATGGATTATCTTGCCAGTTAAATATTTTCATTTCGGTTTTTTCATGTGTTCTATTTGCGGCATTGCCATCGGCGGTAGCGGCGCAGGCGGCGACAAAAACAAAGATACCGGCAGGGCGTTGTCCCCCGCGTCAGAAACGCTGATCAGACAGATGATCGGCGTACAGTCAAGACGCGGCCCGGACGGAGACGGGATGTTTTTCTCCTCCGACGGCAGGCTGGCAATGGGACATGGCAGGCTGGCAATTATTGACCTCGAAAACGGCGGACAGCCCTTTGTAAATCAGCCGGGTACAACGGCATTGGCAATCAATGGGGAGATTTACAACTACCGTGAACTTGCCGGTCTGCTGCGGAGAAAACACCATTTCCGAAGCCGCAGTGATGGCGAAATTCTGCTGCATCTCTACGAGGAGTACGGAATTGAAGCAGTGCAGAAACTGGATGGCATGTTTGCATTTTCCCTCTATGATGCGAATAGAAAAAAGCTGTTTCTCGGCCGGGACCGGCTGGGGAAAAAACCGCTGAATTACTTTCTGCTTCCGGAGGCGGGGGGGATTGTATTTGCCAGTCTGATTTCCGCGCTCGCGGTTCACCCGGACTTCCCGGCGGAAGTAAGTGAAGAAAATCTGCGGCATTTTATGAATTTTCAGGCCTTTGAGCCGGAGAGCACCGTTTACCGCTCAGTCCGGAGAATTCCTCCCGGGTGTGTAGTGGAATTTGATCTGGAAAATAAACAAAAGCACATTTTCCCCTATTCACTTGAAAATGACATTCCGGCGACAGAAACCAGAGTACGCCAGTCATTTCCTCCGGAGAGGAACCGGGCGGCGGAAAAATTGCGTGAACTGGTATTCAAAGCGGTGGAAAAACGTCTGGAAGCTGATACACCCATGGGAGCTTTTCTCTCCGGGGGGACAGATTCAGCAATAATCTGTGCTGTTTTGAATGAATTTCCCAAAGGCCGGGAGATGCCGTTATTTACCGCGGTACTGCCGGGGGATAAATATGATGAAAGCATGCCGGCCCGGGAGACGGCGGCTTTTCTGGGGAAGAGCGACCGGCATGTTCTGCTGGAGGTGAAACTGCCGGATCTGGAATTATTGAAAAAACTGATTATTCACTCCGGAGAAGTACTGGGCGATGCCTCCATACTGCCGACAACACTGATTTGTGAAGCGGCAAAAAAATACATTACTGTTGCCCTTGGCGGGGACGGGGCAGATGAACTTTTCGGCGGCTATGAACGTTACCGGCTGCTGGAGATCGGGCGGAAGCTGGATGTTTGCGTACCGGGTAAATTCTGGCAATTGGCGGCAAAATCACTAAATTCATTTGCCATGCCGGAAAGCCGGGGAAAGTTGTTCCGGCTGAAACGCTTCTGCTCGGTAATGGCGTTGCCTCCGGGACTTCGCTACGACGGAATCCGGAGCAAATTGCCGGGTGGATATGTGCCCCGGGAACACGGCCCGGAAAATGCAGAACAGGCAATGGAGTATGATATAAAAAATTACCTGCCCGGCGATACGCTGCCGAAACTGGATTTAGGTTCAATGTATCGGGCACTGGAGGTGCGTTCACCTTTTCTTGATGACGAGGTGGTGGCCTTTGCCCGGGAGCTTCCGGTGGAGTTCAAACTGGATGCCTGCCATGGTAAAAAAATTCTCCGGGATGCCTTTGCCCCCATGCTGCCGAAAGATATCTGGAGCCGGAGAAAACGGGGATTCGGAGTGCCATTGGGGGAATTATTCCGCGGCACGTGGCGGGATGAGGCAGAAAAACTGCTGCGCGGCGGAGAAGCGGAACATATTTTACAGGAACATCTTTCCGGCTATACCGACCGGAGTGAATATCTGTTTAACTGCATAAGCTATGAGATCTTTAAAAAAGAAGGAGTGGTAAAATGAAAGAAGAAAACGCCGTTAAAGAAGACGCCGTTAAGGAAAATGTGACGCCGCCGGAAAAAAAGAAAAAGAAAGGCCGCTGGAAAAAAGTACTTATCTATACTGTTTTAACTTTGGTTGTTCTGATTATTGCTGCAATCATCACCCTTGATTTTACCATTGCCGCCGCGGTGCGCACGGTGGGCAGCAGCGCAGTCGGCACCAAAGTATCGCTGGATTCATTCCGGCTCTGGATTCTGGGCGGCCGGGCAGTGATCAACAAACTGGCGGTGGCCAATCCGCCGGGATACAATCAGCCGGCCGCGCTGGAATTGAACAAAATGGTTTTCGATCTGGATACCGGAACGGTGTTTTCCGACAAAATTGTGGTGGAAGAACTCACCGTTGACGGTTTGACTATGAATTATGATCTCCGGCTCGACGGCAGCAGCAATTTGAAAGACATCCAGAACAATCTGGAAAAATTTGCCGGTTCAGCCGGAGAGAAACCGGCAGAAACCAAGCCGGCTGCATCTCAACCGGCAGAAACCAAACCCGCCGCGGATAATACCACAGTTTCTCCGGAAGAACAGGCAGATGCGGCAAAGACAGCCTCCAAGAAAGTGGTGATAAAGAAATTCACTTTGCAGAACTCCTATTTTGTCATTTCTTCCACTTCCCTGGGCATCAACACCAGAATTCCCCTGCCGACACTGGAATTGGAAAACGTGGGGGAAGGAAAAAATCTGGCTGAAACCTTGAATGAAATTTATCAGGAAATACTGAAAGTCGCGCTCAAAACAGCCGCTGATACCGACAGTTCGCTGTCTGAAATAGGTTCTTCTCTGGAAAAAGGTCTGAAAGACGCCGGAAAAGAGTTGGAAAAGGGTTCCAAAGGGGCCCTGGATGCGTTGAAAAATATTTTCAAATAAAATCAGTAAATAAAATAAAACGGCGGCGTGGTTCTGTTGCAGGAGAAAAAACAGATCCGCGCCGCCGGAAAACTGTTTTTGCGCGTTCCAATGTGAGAACGGGTAAAAAATTATCAGCATATATGAGACAATTTGAAGCCGCGCGCCGGGAGGCGGCGGAAAAGATAAAGTTTACCTATCCGGAGGATCTTCCGGTGGGACGCCGCGCCGGAGAAATCGCGGAATTATGGCGGAAACACCAGTTAATCATACTTGGCGGGGCAACCGGTTCAGGTAAGACCACCCAGCTGCCCAAGATTGCCTTTTCCCTGGGCTGCGGCAGAAAGGGCCGGATCGGCTGTACCCAGCCCCGGAGGATCGCGGCGACCGCGATGGCCAACCGCCTGGCAGATGAATTGAAAGTGAGTTGCGGAGGAGAAGTCGGCTTCCAGGTGCGTTTTTCCAACCATTGCAATGAGAAAACCATCTTCAAATTCATGACCGACGGCATACTCCTGGCGGGAACGGCAGGAGACAGGAAACTGCTGGAATATGACTGCCTGATTATTGACGAAGCGCATGAACGGTCTCTGAATATTGATTTCTGCCTCGGTTACATCAAAGACCTGCTGCCCCGGCGGCCGGACCTGAAAGTTGCCATATCTTCAGCCACGCTGGATATGGAGGAATTCAAGCGTTTTTTCCCGGATGCCGGAGTAATTGAAGTGGAGGGACGGAGTTTCCCGGTGGAAGACTTTTACCAGATCCCGGAAGACGCCGATGAGGAACTGGAAGATCAGGTGGCCCGGGCAGTGAAATTCGCCGGTGAACTGGATCCATCCGGAGATATTCTGGTTTTCCTCCCCGGTGAACGGGAAATCCGGGATACCGCCGATTTGCTTAACGGGAGAAATTTTCCCAATACGGAAGTATTGATGCTGTTTTCCCGCCTGAGCAGTCAGGATCAGCAGAAGATTTTCCGTCCGGGCTCAAAAAGGCGGATTATTCTGGCTACCAATGTGGCGGAAACGTCATTGACCATACCACGGATACGTTTCTGTGTAGATTCAGGGTTGGCGCGGATCAGCCGTTACAATCCCCGCAACCGGATTCAGGAACTGCATATTGAAAGCATCTCCCGCTCCAGCATACGCCAGCGGCGCGGACGCTGCGGCCGGCTGCGGGACGGAGTCTGCATACATCTCTATTCGGAAGAAGAGGAAAAGCGTGCCGATGAATTCACCGATCCGGAAATCAGACGCACCTCGCTTGCCGGGGTAATATTGCAGATGGCAATGCTGCGCCTGCCGCGGATTGACCGTTTTCCATTCATCAATCCGCCGCCGTCGGCTCTGGTGCGGGAGGGGCTGCGGACGCTGACCGACCTGGAGGCGATAACTCCATCCGGAGCTTTGACCGAGACCGGACGGGAACTTGCCCGGCTGCCGCTGGATCCGCATTTGGGAAAAATGCTGCTTTCCGGGAAAAAATTCAAACTTTTCCCTGAACTTCTGACCACCGTGGCCGCCCTTTCTGTCCCGGACGTCCGGGAACGTCCGGCGGAAAATCCCCGGCCGGCAGATGAAGCGCACCGGAAATTCAACGACAGCCGTTCTGATTATCTCGGTATGATAAATTTGTATAACGCACTGATGGATTTTTCCTCCGGGAAAAAACCCACCCATGGCCAGATGCGCAAATTCTGCCGGGCAAATTATCTGAATTACAACCGGATGACCGAGTGGATGAATTTAATTGACGATGTGTTTTCCTCGGCCCGGGAACTTGCCTGGCAGGTGAAAGCTCCGGCAGGAAAACTGGAAAATATTGATTACCAGCTTTATCATACTGCCATTCTCTCCGGCATCCCCCGCAACGTTTCCCATTATGACAGGGAGAAAAACGTTTTCTGCGGCGTCGGCGGCAGTAAATATCTTATTTTCCCCGGTTCCGCGCTGGCGGGGAAAAAACCACTGCCGGAGTGGCTGATGAGTTTCGCGCTCACCGAAACCAGCCGTTTATTCGCCCGGATAAATGCTTCTATTGCGCCGGAGTATCTGGAAAGAGCGGTGCCTCACCTGCTTAACAAAGTTTACGACCAGATCCACTACGAAGAAAGAAGCGGCTTCGTCCGGGCGAGAGAGAAACTGACCTTTTCAGGGTTGACGGTAAACCCCGGCAGGAGAATTGATTACAGCAGAATAAATCCCCGGGAATGCCGGGAAGTTTTCATCCGGGAGGGACTGGCGGAGGGCAGAGTCAATCTTCCCGGCAGCTGGGTGGAGGAATTCAATTTTCTCCGGGATGAACTGCTCGCACTGGAACAGAAAGTCCGCCGCCCCGGCACCATCTGGGACGGCGAAGCGGCGATTGAATACTTTATGGAACACCTGCCCCCGGAGGCGTTGAGCGCCCGGAGCCTGAAACAGGATAAAAACTCATATCTGCCGACCATGGAAATACTTATGCAAAGCCAGCATGAGGAGATCCTGCCGGGGGACTATCCGGACTATCTGGAGTTTTCCGGGGAACGTTTCCGTCTGATTTACCAGTTTGCCCCCGGAGAAAAGGAGGACGGCGTCCGGCTGCTGGCAAGGGAAAAACAGCTTAATCTTCTGCCGCCATGGGCTCTCTCCGCCCCGGTGCCGGGCTACCGCCGGGAACTGGCGGAAATCTATCTGCGCAAATTGCCCAGGGAACGGCGGCGGGAATTTTTCCCGCTGCGGGAGACGGTGGATAAATTCATTGCCGCATGGAAATCAGGCAAACTCTTTACGGAACGGGATTTTGCCGGGACATTGGCGGAATATCTCAATATCAATCCAGCTGAGTTCGACGGCGTGGAAATCCCCCCCGGGTTGCGCTGCCGGATACTGGTGCTGGATGAACAGGGTAAAGTCATCCGTGAACTGGATGAAGTACCCGGCATGAGAGAGAGCGGATCCAAAGTGGTTTCCCGGCGGGGTGAAATAAAAAAACTTACCGTGGAACACTCCCTCGCCTGGCCGGACAGTGGCAGAATACCGGAAAAAATGCCCCTGCCCGGCGATGCGGAAAAAACCGTTTATCCGGCGGTAACAGATGAAGTTACCGGGGTTGGCAAACAGCTTTTTCTCCGGGAAAATGAGGCCCGTGCCAGCCACCGGGCCGGGGTGTTGCGCCTCTTTGCCCTGCAGAACCGTCAGCAGTATGATTTTCTCAAACGCCGGATAAGACTGAATAAAGACATTCTTCTCGGCTTCTTCTTTCATGATCCGGGAAAACGTTATCAGGATGATCTGGTCACCGCCGCGGCAGAGGAGGCAATGGGTGGAGATTTGTGGTCAATCCGTTCTGCGGAAGAATTCGCCGCGGCAGGAGAAAAAGCCATTCAGGAGTGGGGCACCGCCCTTGATGACCGGCTGGAACGGCTGGATAAACTCCAGCAGCTCTTTGCCGCCAGCGACCGGCTGCGCCGGGAAAACCGCAATTCACCGGGTGGGCTCACTCTGGACCGCCAGCTTAAAGTACTATTCCGCCCCGGTTTTATCCGGGACGGAATAGTCTGGGAACACTATCCGCGTTATTTGAAAGGCATCCGTCTGCGGCTGGAGAGAATGCACGTTTCCCCCGCCCGGGATATGGATAAATTTGCCGCAGTGGAGGAGTATTTTGAAAAATTCATGGCCGCCTTTGCCGCAGTGGAAAATCCGGAGAAATTCCCCGATCTGATGGAGTACCATTTCCTGCTGGAAGAAAGCCTGCTGGCCGTATTCACTCCGGAAATAAAGCCCGCCGTCCGTAATCCCCTGCGGCTGCTGCCGGAAAAATGGGAGAAAATGAGGTTGTAAAAGAACCCTTGCCATGCTATATTAATAATTGACGTACTGTCTTAATCAATAATGTAATTCAGGAGTTAAACAAAAATGGGAAAGACTGCTGTTGAAAAAATATTCGACGCCCATACCGTCGACCAGCCCGCGCCGGGAGTTTACGTTCTCCGGCTTGACCGGGTGTTCTGCCATGAAATAACCACCCCTATCGCACTCAACGACCTGGTTGCCATCGGCAAAGACCGGGTATTTGATCCGGACAAAATCAAGGCGGTGATCGACCACGTCACCCCCGCCAAGGACTCCAAAACCGCAGAACAGGGCAAAACCATGCGGGATTGGGCCAGACGGCACAATATAAAGGACTTTTTTGATATCGGCCGCAACGGAGTATGCCACGCCATTTTCCCGGAAAAAGGCTTTGTCCGTCCCGGATTTACCATTATTATGGGCGACTCGCACACCTGCACCCACGGCGCATTCGGAGCGTTCGCCGCGGGGGTGGGAACCACCGATCTGGAAGTGGGCATCCTCAAGGGTGTCTGCACCATGCGTCACAATGACAGCATCAAGGTAAATCTGAACGGCAAACTTCCGGAAGGAGTTTACTCCAAAGACGTCATCCTCTCTGTCATCAAACTTCTTACTGTGAACGGCGCTACCGATCAGGTAATTGAATTTGCCGGTGAAGCAGTCAAAAATATGTCCATGGAAGCCCGCATGACCTTGAGCAATATGGCGATCGAAGCCGGAGCCACCTGCGGAATCTGTTATCCGGACGAAGTGACGGTGGATTATCTCTGGGAGTTCATCAAGGACGAATTCCCCTCCAAAGAGGCGGCATTGAAGGAGTATTCCAAGTTCCTGCCTGATCCGGATGCGGTTTACAGCAAAGTGCTTGATCTGGATGTTTCCACCCTGGAGCCGGTAACCACTTTCAACTACAAACCCGATCAGGTCAAAACCGTGCGGGAAATGACCGGCACCCCGGTGGATCAGGTGTATATCGGATCCTGCACTAATGGCAGAATTGAAGACCTGCGCATTGCGGCAAAGGTGCTGAAAGGCCACAAAATTTCCGACCGGGTACGGGGTATTGTTTCACCCGCCACGCCGAAAATTTACGCTCAGGCTCTGGAGGAAGGGCTGCTGAAAATTTTCTCCGATGCCGGCTTCTGCGTTACCAACCCCACCTGCGGAGCCTGCCTCGGCATGAGCAACGGCGTACTGGCCAACGGCGAAGTATGCGCCTCAACCACCAACCGTAACTTCAACGGACGCATGGGCAAAGGCGGCATGGTTCACTTAATGAGCCCGGCCACGGCGGCGGCAACGGCAATCGCCGGACATATCGTCAATTCTGAACTTTATAAAGGATGAATTACAAGATGAAAAACTTTAACGGCAAAATACTTTTTCTCGACCGTTCAGATATAAATACCGATGAAATTATCCCGGCAAAATATCTTACTGAACTTACCAAGGCGGCTCTGAAGCCCTATTGTCTGGAAGACCTCGCTCTGCCCG